>JANOVT010000106.1:0-5791 GCA_031417525.1 Flavobacteriales bacterium
GGTTCGGCGATGGTGTCGCTGGAATTGACAAACTGGACGAAGTTTTCAAAGGTTTGTTCAGAAGTGTGGCCCATTGGCATTGCGATGGTAGTGCCTCTTTCTGTGCGAAGAGAACAATCAAATTCCAATTTGTCTTCGTAACCATAAATGTTGACACTACCCGTGGTGAAAGCCTTTCCGTAATACAACGGATTCAATTCTTCATTTGTGTTTAAGGCTAGCATTGGTTCATCCATATCGATAACCAGATCAAAATTCCATTTTGCGAAATTGTTATGAAGCATCTGGCCTGTAAGAAATCCGGTATGTCCTTCCTGATCTTTCAAACGAATATGGTCGAAAGTGAACATATCAGGATAGACGCCGATCTGGTCGAGAATATAATATTTAGTGTTCAGATAATACAAGTACACAGAAGCATCTTTCAGACTCGCATCTGCTTGTAGCTGGGGAGCATCAGGATGCCCGGTAACTGACATAGTACCGCTTGCAAAACCGGCAATATCAAGCACTCCAGGTGACATAAGGGCATTGATAAATGACAGGTCAAGGTCTTTGATGGTTGCGGTAATGTCTAAAGGGCTTTTTTCGTCACGAGGTCGATAGTAGCCGGCAAAACTTAGTGGTGTATATCTGGTTAGAGGATTACCACTTTCAAGATCTTTGTCGATTTTTCCATCAATTCTTAGTTGTCGAGAACTCTGATCCCAAGAACTTTTCAAGTTTAAATTTCCAATTTCATATTCATTTAATTTGAAAGCATCAAGTGTTACATCATTGGTGAAAATGAAATCGTGATATGCGTCACGTATGGATGCAGTTCCATTTACAATTCCATAAAATTTTGTTGAGCCGCCAATGAAAGGATTGATACTTGACAAATCAAAATTTTGTATGTCCAATTCCAGGAGATCCATGCTTCTCTCAGAAACACATCCGTCTGCCCTTAACAATTGGTCGCCACTAAAAACCTGAAAATTGCTGATGAAAATATCTGAACTGTCGGCGGAAATTTCGCTTCCCTGCTCAAAATTCCAGATTTCACTTTTGACACGCAGTGTACTTCTGTTAAACACAAAATCGTATTTGTTGTAATCACGTACTGTCAGTTTTCCATTGATATCTCCTTGATGAGTGCCGGTTTCATCGCCCCATGCGAAAGCGGTATATACGGTGTCTTTTTCTGTACGTGCATCCACTGCAAGATCGATGAAGTCCACACCGGTAGATGTAATGATCCGATCACTTGTAGCAGTAATATAGAATGACTCATCTGGTTTTCTGACGTCGAAGGTTAGTCCGGTAACAATGTTGTCTTTGTATTGAATCGTATCGCTGACGACCAAAACTTCGAAGTATGAATCAGGTTCGTCGATGACAAGTTTGATCATCGTGTTATCAGCAACATGAAGATCGGGCATGAAAATTTCAGAGATTTGTGTAAAGTCAAAGATCTTCAGGTCCATTACAAAATCTTCTGATTTATGATCGTGTAGGGGAGGTTGAAAACTCGGGATGATCTTCGATGCAATTTCGATCAGATTGTGGCCAATCTCTTCAACTTCAAAAATACCTTTGATCTCAGCATACGCTATATCCGAGTCCAAAACGATGAGCGGAGAATCGCCGCGGACTGAGGTCAAAGCAAGGTGATTAAATGAATAATCCTTGTCCATTGCACAATAGGTGATATCATCCATAATAATTTCACCTTGAAATTTGTCGAATTCGAGTCCTTCACTTTTCACACTGAGCGAACCACTGATAGAGCTATAATCATAGTCTTCTAAAATGTGAACTGCTTTCAAATTGAAATGCGCTATTTGAGCATCGAAATGCAGAACCGGATCAGGTTTATTGAAATCCAGACTTCCGGTAAAGTCGATGTTGGCATTTGGATCATCGATCACAAAGTCTCCAGAGAATGAACGGTGTTTGAATGTTCCATCAGCCTTGATATTTGTGTAGTTGTACCCGTTGATGTAAAGTCCTGCAATATCTCCATTGAAGGTTGCATCAACCTTTCTCAATTCGAGTCCTCTTCCTTCAACAGACAAATCGCAAGTGATAGGCCCTAACGTTTTACTTGAATAGAATTTACCCAGATCGAAATTTGAAAGGCCTAAGGCTCCTGTGTAATTATAGTCACTTATCAATGGGTTTTCTTTCAAAGACAAGTCAGTACTCACTACCCCAATCGCCGTCGTTATTTTTCCGTATGATACAAAATCATTAATGAAACCCGTAAAATTTCCTTTGTAAGTAATTTGACCAAGTGTTCCAAAATTTGCTGGTGTCTTTAAGTAATGAAGTGAATCGTAAGGAGGAAGCTGGATTCTGTCAAGTTCTGTTTTATTCGTCGTCAGCGATTTGATGTCCATACTTATGAACGTTTGATCGATTTCAGGTAAACCTTCGAAGTCAAAATTTCCTTTGAAATTTGTATGCTCATCGAGAATTAGTTGGATGTCTCGACCTTTGAGATTGCTGACAGTGCCTTTCAGATTTCCAGTCAATTCCACAACCTTGTTGTAGCCTTTCAGATAACTGCTGAAGTAGGCCAATTCATCCATCTGAATTCGTGCGTTCTCAAATTGATGATTCATTTTAAGTTTATGTTCTACATCATCAAAATCATCGATTGACGTATAGCCGAAAGTCAGATCACCCTTGATTTCCGATTCTTTGGTAACAATATGAGCGTGATTCATCCTTGTTCCTCCGGGAACTATAAATAATTCTGTAGTCATATCTGCGATCTCAAATCCACTTTTTTCTGCAACAGAAAGTTGTAGTTGATTTGCATGCACACTATCACCGATAACGGACAAATTTTGAAGTGCCAGATTCAAATGGTTTGCCTGAATATGATTCCAATCAATGCCGAAACCGTCATTTGCGTTTCTGTTTTCATTGGTATATTGAAATCTTGCATTTTCGATCTTGAGATCATTAAGAAAAATCTGTGTATGCGAGGATGTATCCTGAGAAACACCTATATAATCCAGAATGAATTTGTGATTCAGAACAGTATCCCCTTGATGACGAATCAGATTGAAGAAGGGGCGTTCAATCCTGGCGGTATTGACAGTGATTTTACCGGAATGTTTTTCAAATGAATAATTACGGATAGACAAAGAAGGAATGAAGGCCAGCGTATCTTGCTTCTGGTCTTCGATGTACAGATCTTTGAGAGTGAGAGTTGCCCAGATATCAACTTCAACCCGACCCACTGTAACGTGTGTTCCTAATTCATCACTCAGGTATCCGGCAATCCTTTGTGTAAGCCACGTCTGAACGGCAGGCATTTGAATGGCAAAGTAGGCTGAGATGACCAGCAGCAACAATACAATAATAATATTGCGTAGTATTTTGAGTGATTTCTTCAGCAAAGCAAGCCCGCAAGTTCGCAAAATATCGAGCAGATGCCAGCGAATATTGTGCCCTGTGTAGAGATTTCAACAGTGAAGTCAAAATTATTCTGAAATCAGATGAAATTCACTGCTTCGAAATGTGAGAAGTATGATTGATTTATTACTGCACGATCTTGATATTGAATGCTCCGGTTTTGGTTGTGAGGTAAATACGAAGCCAGATTGGCAGATAAGATTCAGTGCCTCTGGCATTCGTAATATCACCAAGGTCGAGAATCTCTTCATCCATCCATCCAAATTCTTTGAGTATTTTTTTTGTAGTCGATTTGGCCTCATCACTATTCCCACACATAAAGATGGTGTGAGATTCTGAAAGTTGTCTTGGATTAACCATTAATCCGCACCAGATAGTGTTGAGTGTTTTCACCACCAGAGCTGCCGGAAATTCCTTTTGAATTTCTTCCCCAAGCGAATTCGTATTCGAAATAAGAAGTGAAGGAGGCATACCGGAGGCAGAATCGAGAGGATTAGAAACATCAATGAGCACCTTGTTATTCAGATTTTTCGCTTGCGCCATTCTCAGGGCTTCAAGAGAAGCGCCTCCTTTCGTGCAATTGAAATTGACTTCACCGAATGCAGCGGCATCCGCAAAAGTGCCTTCAGAAGCGTTAGCACCATTCTCTGCGACAAATGCAACCGCTTTTTCATTACCGGAATTTCTCGAACCCACTTTTACCTGATGTCCTAGCTCAACTAATTTTGTTGCGATCGTTATTCCAACATTGCCAGTACCTATAATACCTATTCTCATAAGATTGAAATGATTTGAGAGTTCAATTTTATGATTATGATTTTATTTCTTCCTGGCCATCTGCATGTTTAGCAAATCGACTTTTATCACGTGCATGCACCTGGTCATATCTTGGCCAAGGCCATCCACCAAATTGAGTGGCATGATAGTCTTCAAATGCCTGATTAATTTCTTCTTTTGTATTCATTACAAAAGGGCCATACTGCATCACTTGTTCACCAATTGGACGACCTTGAAGAAGCAGACAACTTACCTCAGAATCTCCGGCGGTTAGGAATACATCCGCATCAGGCACTAATTCCACTGCACTGTATGATGGGATTTTTTTACCCGATAAATCCAAAGATGTTCCTTCATAAAAATAAAGTGTTCTGTTTATTCCGACAGATGCTTTGGGAAGGGTCCAGGTGCTGCCTGGGTTCATTTTGATATTCCAAATTGATACCTCATTACGTTCGTCGGCCGCCCACGAATCAGGTGGAGGGGACGAAGCAACTGTCGTGTCAATTTTACCGGCAATAACTTCTACATTAGTTGTTTTTCCATTTGCATCTGAATGAACATAATTTGGTATCATGTCTCGCCACAACATTTTGAAATGTGGTTCAGCCATTTTATTCTTTTTAGGAAGATTCAACCAAATCTGGAAAAGTTCCATCGGATTTTCTTTTTCTTTACTCAGCAACGGGAACATTTCTGAATGTTGAACACCTTTGCCCGCTGTCATCCATTGCACATCTCCATTACCGTATCGGCCAGAAGCTCCCATGGAATCAGCATGATCGACGAGTCCCTGACGAACAACAGTGACAGTTTCAAAACCGCGGTGAGGATGACCGGGAAATCCGGGAACAATTTTGCCATGGTACATACGAAATCCGTCCTTGATGATAAAATCATCACCCAGATGACGTCCATCGAGTGATGTCACAGGTCCCATAACTTCATTCCCTTTTGGAAATTTATCTTCGTGGTGAACGCAGAACAAGAATGGATCAGCAGTATCCCATGCAAATCCAAGTGGTTTTATTTTTATGATTGGCTCCATTTTTTGATCAGAATGGTTGTTGGGCTGTGCGGACACACCTGAAAAATTTACAAATGGTGCTGCAATCGCAGATGATACGGCCAGTGTCATCCTGGATAAAAAATTGCGGCGTGGAAGTTTTTCGCTCATGATATATTGCACTTAATTAGTGACGTAAATCTAGGAGATTACATTAAATGGTTGTGCAGTTTGATGTGCAAGTCTTAACATACATCCATAATTTCATGGTTCAATTAATTTGCATCAATAATCCGTACTGTTCTCATTCAGAACAAGAAGCTGTTGAGTTGAAAACGATGTGATTTCTGAGTAACGACTGTCACTCCTGACTTTTTAGTTTATCCTTGATATAACTTACTATTCCGGGATCATCCAGATTATTCATATCACTGAGTTCGAGCTCAAGTGATTTAGTGCTAAATGCGTCTACTCTTCTATACACCATGGATTCCATTTGATTGCCACACAAGCTTTTAGCATTCGATCAAATATATTGAGTCCAAAGTACCGCCTGTTCAATTTGTAGCAAAATTCATTGAGGTAAAGTTGAAGGTGCTT
>JANOVT010000107.1:0-11026 GCA_031417525.1 Flavobacteriales bacterium
GTGATTGAGGCTACCAAGAAATGGACAATGGCAATCAGGGATTGGGGGGTGATTCTTAACCAGTTTACAATTATCTTTGAAGAGAGACTAAAAATCCATTAGCAACTTTTTCTACTTACACACTTAGCGGGATAGTGTCTAGTTCACTGATAGAAATCCTTCGCAATTCTGGACTTTAAATCACCTCGGCAACTAAAACTCAGAACTTCTTTCTGTTCCGGCGCATGCGTGTGCGAAAGTTCTTGGCACAAACCAAATTATGTTCTCAGATTCTCATTTCACACTACTCTGCCATCAATCCCTTGCATCCCGCCTTGTCTCGCGCTTCACATGACGCAGACGGCGATTCATTTTGTTTTGTTCGTGACCTGACACCGTTCCGTTTCTCAGTGCTTTTCGATTGGTTCGGTGCAGTTTTTTTTCGCGTTCACGAATCTCCTCCAGTTCTTTCGAGTCGATTTTTCCCTTCTCGATATTCTCTTCAATTTGTTCGTGGGTTCTATCGTGTCTACGCTGGTATCTGCGGTAGCGCTGGGCATCAGCCTGTGCTGCCATTATGAGAAGGGAGAATAAAACAAGAATTCGCAATTTCATGGGGAGTATTTTTTACCTCACTAGCAAAGCCTCTGCCATTCTTAAATCTTCCGCAGTCGTGATTTTCATATTCTCCCTGTTTCCTTCCACGAGGTTGATTTTTTCACCGAATGATTCCAGCACGGAAGCATCATCTGTGAACGACGGATGGAAAGGTTGTTCGAACGCTTTGCGAAGTAAAGAAATTTCAAAACACTGCGGTGTTTGCACCATTCGAAAAAGATTGCGATCGGACACCACGCTACCATGTTCATTCACCATTCGAATACTATCAGTGATGTGAATGACTGGCACCGCATTGCTTTTTGTTCGTGCCGTATTGTAACATGCATCGATGGTGCGCATGCTCACAAGTGGGCGCACAGCATCATGAATTCCTACGATTCCATTTTCATCCGCAATAGAATCAATTGCATTTTTCACAGAAAAAAAACGTTCGCTTCCACCATCAACGACATCGTGTGGAATGTCGAATTGAATCGTTCGGGTGAGCTCTTTCCAGAACTGCACATATTCAGGATTCAACACCACGATGATTCCAAGCAGCGGATCGTACTGATAAAATTTTTCGATGGTGTGTTGCAAAATGGTTTTGCCATTCAGTTCGAGGAACTGTTTCGGCAGCGCAGCTTTCATGCGCGAGCCACTACCAGCAGCAACAATAATCACATAATCCTTCATCAGAAATAAATCGAAGGTAAAGGTCGGAGGATTTTATGTTTTAGGAAAAAAGAAATGCAAAATGAAGACATCACCCGAATGGTCTTCGCCAGAATATTTCGCTGATTTAAAAATGTTCTCTTCTATCTGAATATGATTCGGTGTTGTTCTTCGTTGTTGCCACTATTCAATAAAACAAGATAATCACCAGCGGGAATGTCAGTCAAATTCAATGACCATATCTCGCCATTGACCAGAAATTTAGAATTTTGAAGCATGATTTTACCATTGGCATCAATAATTCTCAAATTCATAAACTGATCTTGACCAACATACTGAATATTGATAATGCCATTCGATGGATTCGGGAAAACTCCTGAAGTGAAATTATTCTTGTTCTGTCTGAGCATACTCTTGTATCCAAAACCACATGGAACATAAGAAACAGAATTAGGAGAATTAATAACGGCACCGAAATAATATTCATTTGCTATATAAGGTTCCGGCACACTAAAACCAGTTGTGTCCACGGCAAAAGAAATAGAATCAGATGAAACGCCATTCGAATATTGCTGCATTACACTCATGCCGATAGAAATATTCTGAATCCACTTATTCAACACGTCCTGTTCGAGCGAATCCAATTGACAGTCATCCAGATGATCGAATATTTCATAAGCCATGTCTAGATTTCCAAGAGTATTAAACAATTGACCTTTGTTTAATTCAAAATAAAATCGTTCGATGTATGTGCTATCGCTCACATTGTTATCCGTAATAGTATTTAGCACATCTACATATTGCTGAACGATCGGATGAAACTCTTGCGTGTTCATTCCGGAGGTAATTTCAAGTTGAAGAAACATATTTTCCAATCCTGATTTCATGTTTCTGACACCCCACTGCATTTTCCATCTAACTTCTTCGATCGATCTGTCCAACCCTGAAGTAAGAATTTGGTAAAACAATTCTATTGCGGTGCTATCGTTACCCAGTGTGTCCAATAGCTCAAGATACGAAGCAGCTACGATGAGAGCCTCTTCCAATTCCACATGATCGAAAAACGAGGTAGTGATGATGGGGTTGTTTACATCGAGATCCTTGAGCCATCCATTATGATTATTGTCAGAACTTTCATTTTTCGATGTTACCTGTTTGCTGATAAGCACTTCATTTGAGAAAGAAGGATGAATTGCACTCTTGGTACTAAAATCAATGATCGGAATTTTAGTGTCGCAATTGACGGCTTCTGATTCCGGATAATCATCAAGGAAGATTAATGTACAATCTGCTTGAGATCCTGTACAATGATCCTCACCACTCACATTCAAGTACTCACCCGCGACAGGACCATTGTTGTGTGGCCAAAGGTTATGATTTGCCGGGATTTCCGGCACAACACAACCATCAGAATTAAAACAATCATAGTCCTCCAGAAACCCATCAAATATAAAAACATCAGCATCTGAGAAATCATTATATCCCCTATCAATCTGAATAGCCAGTGCATTATCGCAGTAGATCATGGTTTCACAATTTGTGAATCGATTGTATCCGGCAAAATCACTTGTTGACATGTTGAGAACGGTTCCGGCATTCATTTGAATACCGACAAGTAGATCATCAAGAACAGAGCATTTCAAAGAAAGTTTACCATCATACTTGATTATGCCTGTTTCATCTCCCGAACCAATAATACTACAATTATTCAATTTGACTTCAACGAGACTTTCTTCTCTAAAAATAGCATCATGATCACTATTGCTGCCATCAATGATACAATTCGTCATTCGACTCACCATTTGCAGATAAGAGCTATGCATGTCCGTTTGTTGAAAATCACAGTCCGCAAAGTTGAAAGCTCAGCTGACCATATGAAAGTCGCAATCATCAGCGATGCAATGATCCATATTGTATTTGCATGAATTGCTTATCACATTCATAGATTGAAACTCTGAATAGCTGCAACGAAAGTCGCCGTACCAGACCTCCAGCAGACCGAATGTGGATGTCTCGAATCGCGTTTCCATTGTTTTTACCGGAAGATTCGTTGAAATAGTTCCGCTTGTCAAATCAACTTTGCACGTAAGGAAAGAGATTTTGCCTTGACCGAAATTCGCATTGCTCAACACCCCGCCATTGTGAACTTTCAAAACGAGGTCGTCGCTGTTTTCTCCTTCCAGTTTCAATACGGAATTGGCGCCTGTGTGCAATAGGTTATCACAGCCTTGGAGCACTTCTATATACCCATGTGGTAAATCCGTATAATGAAATTGAAAAGTTTGACCCGGAGGAATGTACAATTCTCCCCCTTGAAAAATCATTTTCGATTCAGCACCCTCTAAATAAATCTCACTGTTATCCGTGAAAATTTTTCCCGGAAGATCAGGACCATCCAATCTAAGAATTTTTATTTCTCCTTCACTACCCACATCTATTGTGGCATGATCCAGGAACAATTCAGAGCCTCCGTCCATTTTAATCAACCCATTATCAAGTTCAATATCGGAGTCGGTGATAAATACTTTAGATAATCCATTACCATTAAGGCCACTTCCAGGAATATGAATGTCAGAATTCGTTGCATGAAACTCACCGTACATACCCAAATGAATACCATTTGAATTTGGCAGATTCATATAAGAATCTTCAACAAATATTTTCGCTCCATTTTCAGCAGTCATTGTTAGGTTAAACTGATTCCAGTTTACAAAGTTGGCACCGTTCCGAACAATCAATTCCGTACCTTGATCTTCCAAAAGCCATAGGTTGTCATTTGAAATAAAAGACATGGTGACTGTTGCATCGTCAACAATAAATTTTGCACCGTTTGCCAGTCGAATGGTCATTCCACAATACGGTTCGAATATGGCGCCGCTAAGAACATGCACCTCAGCTCCGGCTTCGACGATCAAAGTAGCTTGCGGATCAGAGTAAATTCCGGGCGATAATTCATACGCAATTCCTCCCATGAAGTAAGCGCCATCTTCGAAGACAAGTTTATTGCCGGCACGGACAGTGATTGTATTTCCACCGTAGAGTTTGAGTTGTGCACCAGCGGTAATTGTCAAGGTTGTTGAAACATTTGGAGCAGAGCTGCAGATAATTAAATCATTTTTGACTTCCTTTATGCCCTGCGTAGAAGTTAAAGTAAGGTCGTGAGCTAGATAGGATTCGATAGGTATACCTTTCGCCAGATAGTCTACAAATTTGGGATTCACATTTATTGGTTCCCAAAGTTCTTCATAGTAAGTGATTTCCTCCACGCATTGACAGCTAATATTTCTTTGATAACTAGGCAGAGTATTTGGCCACAACAAATGATGTAGATTGTAATAGAGCATATAGTCCAAACCTGAGTATTCCCCACGAAATTCAGGTGTATTTGCTCCAAACTGACGATCTTGGGCATGAAACAAACGATTTCTTGATGCCCAATCATTGCCGCTGAAAAACGTTGGATTTTGAAAATCCCCACCGGTTTCAGGTTTACCCCATGTACCTCCACACGGGGCGTTATTTATGAAGTCATTTTTGTAATGTTCGAAACTGAGTAGATTGATTGCGTTACTGGAAGGATCAAGCACTGCTCGCAACATTGTATAGTAGTCCAATCCACTTGGTTCTGCGATGCTATGGATATATTCCGCAGAAAGTCTCTCAGAGATTGTGGCCAATTCCTGAAACATGTGCACATTGTCTTCACTAAGCGAATTGTTATCTGCCGTTTGAATGCAAAACGAGGGTTCTTCATTGATCTCGGCAATCCATGACAATGCAGCAACACTTGTAAGTAAACTACTTGCTTCAAGTAGATTTGATGCCGCAATGACGGCAATCACTTTTGCAATGCCTAAACCAATATTATCACAATAGAAACCTTGAACATCAATTTCTAAATCCACAATAGCTTGAAGTAGCTCAGTTGTTAGGCTAACGCAAATCTCCGAATTTTCGCTGATCATCCCAATGTTTTGCTCTTGAAATTCATCAATTAAAATCAAGAGCTGTGATAATGGAATTGTGCCAATGTTTATTGGCTCATTCCCCTTTTCTTCTAAGCGATCGATGAGATTGCCAATACATGGATAATTCACTGAGACCGGCAAATCGAAATCGGATGGGTCAATGTTGAACAACTGTGTTATTTGTGCCGGAAGAAGTTCTCCCATTGCGATGATGCCGTTCCAGTTCAGATCATCAACGATATCCATCAAATCTGGCGAATCCATCATCAGCGCAACCCGAACATTCGATAGGCCATCGTTTACCCAATTATTAAAAAGTGGATAGTTGAAATGGCGGCCAATACTGAATACAAAAGGCGCCGCCATGGAAAGATCTGACCCAGGTATATTGGTTCTACCCTCTATGTTTTTAATTTGGAAACTATAACAAGGATCATTGCCGGGACAAGTTTCTTCGTGAACAATGTAATTTAATATTCTGTGTTCAATTTCCTTTGATTCCAGCCTAAGATTCAATGGAGGGTCATTGGGTGTTGGTTGAACCAGTTCGTCGCCTACTAGATCGTATGCACATCGAAGGCCACTAAAAATCGTAGTGAGTTGATCCAGCGACATAAAGTTCTTATGGTAAAATGTGCGCTGTGCCTCATTCGGTATACTTTGCATCTGATCAAGCGGAATATCTGGCCAGCTGTCGTCAGGATCATTCGGATACTCTGGAAAAGCATAATAATCGCTGTCAGTAAATTCGAAATTGCACTCTGAGTTGAAGATGTTGCTGTAGTCGTCTGCAAAATTCAAATAAAAAGAGTTTTCCAACATCATCCCTTAGCAAGAAACCATTTTTGTCATCTGGTGTTTGTGTATTTGAACCTTGTGATAAATAAACTTCGGCCTTTAAGTCCAATCTGTTCAAAGCCTGAATAGCATAATATAGTTCATTTTGTGTTTGTGTTTTTTGATTTGTCATTGCAACAAAAACCTCAGTATCAGAAATTCCTGCGAGGATTTGGTCATTGGTCAGTTTGTATTCCGTTGCCAGCACCATGATATAGTGGCCCAGATAAATGGTTGCATCGCTGTAATAAACCGCACTTGCATCAGGCCATGGAGAAGCATCTTGACCACTAAATGCCCAATCTACGCGACGGGCTGTCATTGGAATGCTTTCACCGGGTAACGATCCGATTTTAAGAAAGTTTTTCCTCAAGCGATCTCTGTAGTTCCAGTATTTGCTTAGATTTTCTTCCGGTGTTTGAGCTAATGTTGATAACTGAAGAGTCAAGATTAGCAGAGCAAAGAAGTATTTCATTTTGAGTTAAAGGTTATTGAGTGATTTCATATTCGATAAGGTTCCATTCTTCGTTCGTGTGAGGAAATTCCATTTTCAGGATACCCCTATTTTTTCCAATTTGATAGTGAGCCGGCCAACCTGAGATGCTCTGGTCGGCTGTGACGTCCCAGCGAATAACCTCTTCAATTGTGTCATTCCCGATAACAAATTGCAAGTCCACATTTGTAAGTGTCGTTGAACCTGACGTCAATTGGCCATTCGGAAAACCAACAATGTTATTGTAATTCCCAACAATATTTGGATAAATGAAGATGTTTGCTTCACCAATGAAATCCCCAGGTCTAAATTTTGACTTATTCACTTTATGACACTCACAGAGCTTGCTTGTCAAGCAGTAGATTGACCATGAAGTGTCAAAGCTATAGTGATTAATCCATCCACCCTCACTGTGAAAGACATAATAATCAAACCAGAAATCCCCTTCGTTGCTATCGTATACAGTGGCGGTATCCAATTCTCCTGTAGTTTGTTCCTGGTATATCCATTGCGTGCCTTCTTCAAAATAATACCATTTCTTCATTTCATCAATGGAAGAATCGTATTGACAGGGAATCACTGGGGTTGGCTCTTCTTCGATGTTGTGTCTGCAATTCGCAAGCACTAAACAAATGAAAGTTGTCAGTAAAAGATGTAGTCCGAATTTTTTCATTGATACGGGAAATGTAGGCGATTTCGTAATTCGTTACAAATATTAGTTATGCCATTTTGGAATAATATATTTTCGTACTACTTCCACTCAAATAATTCTCCGCTTTTAAGTCTATTCTGTTAATGGCTTGAAGTGCGTAATATAGTTCATTTTGTGTTTGTGTTTTTTGATTTGTCATTGCAGCAAAAGCCTCATCATCAGAAATTCCTGCGAGGATTTGGTCATTGGTCAGTTTGTATTCTGTTGCCAGCACCATGATATAGTGGCCCAGATAAATGGTTGCATCGCTGTAATAAACCGCTCTGGCATCAGGCCATGGAGAAGCATCTTGACCACTAAATGCCCAATCTACCCGACGTGCTGTCATTGGGATGCTTTCACCAGCTTGGTCTCCTATTTTAAGAAAGTTCTTGCGCAATCTATCGCGATATGTCCAATACTTCTCCAAATTTTCAATAGGGGATTGGCAAAATGTGAAAGTTGCTGAAAAAATGTATATGACAAATAGTAAAAATTTCATAGTATAAAGGAGTGTGAATTATTGAATTATTGAATAACTTAATAGACTCCAGATCTCGTTGGATTCAGGAAATTCCATTTTAATGATGCCAGTATTGGAACTTATAAAATAATGTGCTGGAACATCCCCCATGCTACCATCAATAGCTACTTCCCATCGAACAACATTGAGATATGATTGACCAGCAACATCAATGGAATCATAAAGATCAGTTGAAGTTGTCCTTCCTCCTTCATTGCCATTTGAGCTAATTAAATTGTTGTAATTTCCAACAATATGGGGATAAACAAATATCCCTCCTTCTCCAACATAATTTCCTGGTTTGCCTCTTGCCCGATAGACTTTATGACAAGTGCATTGTTTGCTGGTAAGGCAGTAAATGGACCGAGATGTATCAAAATAATAATTTACAATCCAACCGCCTTTGCTGTGAAAGACATAATAATCAAACCAGGTATCCCCTTCATTGCTATCGTAAACAGTAGCGGTATCCAATTCTCCTGTAGTTTGTGCTTGGTATATCCATTGCGTGCCTTCTTCAAAATAATACCATTTCTTCATTTCATCAATGGAAGAATCGTATTGACATGGAAGCACAGGTGTTGGTTCTTCTTCGATGTTGTGTCTACAATTCGCCAGCACTAAACACATGCAAATTGTCAGTAAGAGATGTAGAACAAATTTTTTCATTGTTGCAGGAAAAGTAGAGCATATAGTAATTCGCTACAAATATTACTTATGCCATTGTGGAATAAAATATCACAAGACTACGCCGAATTGACATTATCATGTTGCGATCAATTTCATTTCAGATTCATTCGAGCAAAAAAGTGATTTAGGTAAAATTGAAGACCCGAAATACCAAACAACTCATCACTACAAAAAAAACCCGGACAATTTTATCATCCGGGGTTCTGGTTAAAGGAGTGAACATGAGCCCATCCTCAAACGGAAAGTATTTTGGTTGGATTCCGAATCAACGGATCATTTTTCGACTCAATAATGGAAGATCATTTACCAGCACAAGAGCTGTGTAGGCACCGGCAGGCAATGAGCTGATGTCCGCAGAAATAGTGCTGCCGCTGCTGGCCTGTCCGCTATTGGACCACACTTGTTTACCCGACATATCATAGAGATAGGTCTTCACCATCGCACCCGCAAGTTGGTAAAATGTGAAATCAATTTCATCTTGCTTATGGACAAACGAAACATAAGGAGCCGGTGTCAATTCTTTTACATGCACCGATTCTGTGACATTGATCTGAATAAAATCAGCAGCAGAACATTGGTCATTTGAAGAGAGCAATAACAACGTGTAAACACCCGGCTCGGTGAAATCATAAATAAATGTTTCGTCCGAAGTTTGATATCCATTGTCAAGCGACCAATTAAATGTTTCAGCATTTAATGAACTTTGTTCAATAGCCACCGTCTGACTTTCACCATTCAAAAGATTCACAATGATTTCATCTTCAAAAATGGAAGTAGAAACTGCATTGGGATCTTTGATGTCGACTGAATAACTCGCTGCAGTGCAACTGGTATGAACGATGATTTCATACACGTCGCCAGTCAGATGTTCAAACACCACTTCAGGTGAAGTCGCAATGGCAGAAGCGATAATCGTTTCATCCGACGACCTCAATTCATATTCATAAAAAGGAGTGCCGGTGAAAGAAAACTCAATGAGACCTTGTTCACTAATGCCGCACTCATCCACTACACTATTGAGCAATTCGTACACTTCCTCATCAGGTTGGGTAATGTTTATTTCAACAATATCACTTTGGCATTGCGGATTTGTAGAAGTGACGTACAACGCATAATTACCCGCCTGAATATTTTCAAAATCGAAATAATTATTTCCAGATAAAATGATTCCCTGATCACCTTCAAGTACTATGTTCCAATCACCTGCAGGAATATCCAAGTGGATTGCACCATTGTTTGATTGAAAACACGTTTCATTGGTGGTCGTCAATGTCGCAGCCGGACTTGTGTGAATCAAAAAACGGTTGCCGGTGTATGGCTGATCAACAGTGAGAATCATTTGTTCGCCATTATTCACGGGAATGGTATTACCGGTGATCAAATCCTCAACGAACAGACAACTTCCAAATGGCAGATTATTCACTTCGGTCAGTTGCAATGTGTATTGTCCTGCAATCGGAAAAGAAACATACACTGGAATGGTAGTATTCTCGGTTGCATACATTCTCGAGTCGATTGTTTGCAAAACGTTATCATCAGAAACAACCGCGCAATTCACTGCATCGGGATTCTGACTAAACAATTTCTCCGCATCAAAATTCCATTCGTAATTCGAAGTGGCTTCATCGCTAAACAAAATCACACATTCATCGGAAGTGAGATTAAAAGATGAAACAGAAAAACTAAAGAATGAATTTTCTTCCGCACTTCTTTCAAAAGAACCTGCAGTATTTGATTTATAATTTTCCTGATAACGCAGATAAGCACCTGCACCTGCGGCTTTTACGAAAAATGCCTGACTGCTATTAATATATCTTGGAGCAGTTCCTGTTTGTGCAATTCCATTATATACTTTGTAATTATTCGATTCAGCATCGAAGAGATAATAAGAAGCGATACCATTTCCATTCAACACCATTTGACGAAAATCAACTTGTGAAGGATATTGATTCACCAGCAGATTCCAGCCATCACCGGCATTACCGGTATTGGTATAATTCAATGTTTTATTGAATGATTGTTTGTAGATATCACCTTTGACATCCACATTTTGACTACCAGTTTGCAGATACACAGCATAACCACGATCAGAATCCAGCGCATCATTGACAGAAGTTGCAGGAACATAACCCGTAGTCATCGCACCGGCGAGTGTTTCGTTATAATACTGCACATTGTTGAAATTGTATGGTGGCGGATAATCAGCTCCGGCAAAGCCTGTGGTTTGAATATCATCATTCCAATCATTGATCGTTGCACCTTGCACAGGACATCCCATCAGTGTCCAACTTCCATAGGGATAATTGCTGAGTTGAGGAACGAAACGTTCTATTGTCACTTTTCCAATAAGGTCACTTCCCGATTTTATTTCACCAATCGAAGCTGTAGAGGCCGCTGTGGATTGTAAAACAAGTCGGTCATTGGTGTTTAAAATTCCTTCGTTGCAAGACACCAAGCCTTTTACTGTGGTATTAAAAAATGAAGATAAGCTCACATTAAAACCATCATTATCTATCACAAGATTGTTGAGTGTGATGGGTGCTGATTGAGTGATAGCCTGATCAGCGGTG
>JANOVT010000108.1:0-3757 GCA_031417525.1 Flavobacteriales bacterium
GTGATTGAGGCTACCAAGAAATGGACAATGGCAATCAGGGATTGGGGGGTGATTCTTAACCAGTTTACAATTATCTTTGAAGAGAGACTAAAAATCCATTAGCAACTTTTTCTACTTACACACTTAGCGGGATAGTGTCTACTCAGATTCGAACGGACCAAATTTATTTCGAAAAAAAACTAAACCTCGCTTAATTCTCCATTCTCCATTATCCATTCTACCAAACCTCAAGCTGTTCGAGAAAAGTCTGCCCCAGCCGTTCGTTGATGAGCTGGACAATTTTAGTCTTTTGAAATGAGAGTTCCTGTTTGATGGATCCGCTATCCATTTTTAAAACAAGCGTTTTATCGCGTATGTAGATTTCGCGGGTTTTCCTTGAAATAACATCACCGACAACTTCGCGATAGCATTTAAAAACTTCCATTTCATGGAATTTTTTTTCCAATCCATTCGACTTCATCAGTTCGGCAATGGCTGTTTTCAGACTGACATCGGTGTATTTGCGGGAAGACATTTTTTGAAGAATTGAATTGCGAAGATCATTCATTTTTATTCACCTGACCCTGATTTACTTCCCACACTTCATAACTAATTTTTCGTTTCCTCAGAATCTCCGGAATGCGTTGAAGATGAGTGTCTGTAATAAAAATCTGACCCACCTCATTCGTCGCCAACCAATCTAAAATTTGATTCATTCGCGTTTCATCAATTTTGTCGAAAAGATCATCGAGCATCAGAATGGGATTAAATCCCTGATGATGACGGATGAACTGATACTGCGCAAGTTTCAGCGCAAACAAAAAAGACTTTTGTTGTCCCTGCGAGCCAAATTTTTTCAAAGGATTACTGTGGATCGTGAATTCAAGATCGTCGCGATGAATACCCGCGGAAGTTCTTTCCAGGATGCGATCGCGATCCGCATTTCGAAGAAGTAAATCCTCAAAATTCATTTCGGCTAAATCACTTTGATAATTGATTCCCGTCAACTCGCGTTCACCACTGATGATCCGATACACTTCCGAAAATTCTGCAATGAATTCAGTGATGAATTTTTTTCTCTCTTCAAAAATAAAAGTTCCCTTATCTGCAAGTTGATAGTTCCATGGCTCCAATGACTCCGATGAAAACTTGCCTTGCTTTCCAAAAGCCTTGAGAAGATTATTTCGTTGAAGTAAGGCGTGATTGTAGGCGATCAGGTTTTCCAGATAGGGCCGCGATAAAGAAGCAATGGTAGAATCCAAAAATTTACGTCTGACTTCGCTTCCTTCCCAAATCAATTCGATGTCGTAAGGTGTCACAATCACTGCGGGAATCAATCCGATGTGTTCTGACAGTTTTTCATACTCTTTGAAATTGCGTTTGAAAACTTTGCGCTGATGTTTTCTCAAGGTGCAGATGATCTGCTCCGGATGTCCATCCCGTCTGAATTCTCCTGTTACGCTGCATTGATCCGATTCCAAACGAATATTTTGTGAATCGACCGGATTAAAAAAGCTTTTGCAAGTACTGAGGTAATGAATTGCATCGAGCAGGTTTGTTTTTCCGGACCCATTGTCGCCTGTAAAACAAATGACCTGAGCTTTAAAATCAAGAACTGCTTCACTATAATTTTTGAAGTTGTAAAGACTGAGATGCTCCAGATAAAGTTCTTTCATTTGTTGGTGCATTGATCAATCCCATTCAGTTGCCCTGTAAGACATGACTCTGGAAAAATTCAATTTTTTTCTGTTTGATTCCACCAATAATTTCAACTCCCGATCGAGTTCTTTGTGCTCATCTTCATCCTTGTCAAGGACAATCGTTTTATCACTTTCAATAAAAACAGGCCATAAATTTCCTTTGTTAGTTTTATCAAAAGCAAGGATGGTTCCGATCCATTGTTTCGTTTTCGCCTTTTTGAATTTGCAATAAAAAGCCTCCAGTTCATGCCCACGAATGTTGATTGTCTTTTTTTCGATCACGGTTACGGAATCAACTACACCATCATTTTTGTATTTGCCTTTGAACTTTTCTTTCAAATAAAATGACAGCAATACCTCCTGATTCAAAAAATTCTTAGGCAAGTGATTTTCCATCCCATACTCATGCAAAACTCGATAAAGAGGAAGAATCTGATCGTCATAACTACAGATGCGCGAAATCACAGAATCTCTCGGTGCAACATCATTCTTGAGATCGAACTCAAGAAGATCAAGTAAGAGCGGAATTCGTTTTGACTTGTATGCCTTATCAAAAAATTGGTTCACATCCGGCTGATTTCGATATGGCTGCAACAACGTGCAAAAATTCAGGAATGCATCTGTATCGAATTGAAAACTGGATTCACCGGTTGAGTTCAATCTTTTCAACTCATTTTTAGCTTCCATAACTAACTGTCCGAGGAGGTTCTTGTATACAGATGATTTAATGAGATTGCTATCAAGTAAGGTCGCCATCAGGTCAAAAACAGATTCTTCATATTCATTGAGCGCAAGCAATTTCATATAATCCTGGATGAAAGGTGCAACAAGCTCCAAGGTATCTAGAAGAACATTAAACCCATCCGTGCTGTTGCGGCCATTCAAAACAGGTGGTTCATCCATCAATAATTTCCGGTATGCATCGAATGCCGTAGCCGTTTTTATTTTGGTTAAAGCTGACAACAATTCTACTTGATAAGCAGTGCTGTCCATGTTCTGATAAAAACTGTCGACGATGTATTGCACATTTGCTTTTGAAGTGTCGGCAGCCAAAGCAGAAGTCAATTTTTCTTTCACCACTTCCTTTTTCTTCACATCACTTATAGGAGGCAGTTCTTTTAGTATAGCACGAATACGTGGAATATTCTGAGCTGAGAAATCCATTTCGGTAATCATTCCAATCGCATTCTGTTGTGCGGTGCTATCACTGCTCATCAGTTGATCAAGGAACACATTGTCTCTGTTTCGATAGTGGTAGTATGGGAAAACTGTATCCGTAGGATGAAATGATTCAAAAAAATTCGTGATAAAATCTCCGGCTCCCAGAACGGTGTCGTAAGAACACTGAATCGTATAAACTGTTTTGTTGTACTGAATAATTTTTGTCTGATATCGCCTCGACGAATTAGTATCTGCCAGGATAAAATTCATCACGCATCCTTTGTCATTCCACTGAATGTTTTTGCTGAGAATGAACATGTCATTTCGCTTCAGCATATTTTCTTTATCCAAATAAAATTTGAGACTGTCTTCACCGTCCGAAAATTTGTGATACCGCTGATATTCGACATTGATCAAATCAGTTTCTCCAGGCACGGCATAATTCCTGGATCCTGCGGCTCCGATAAATGTATTGTTTTCTTCTTCATCCGATTCAAAATACCAATCTCCATCTACATCATCGCTTTTGTCTGCAGTCGGGACGTAGGGAAGCATGGCTTCAAAAAACATGGTTGTGTCGCTAAAAAGTTGAAAATCGTTGTGTTGCTTTTTTGAAAATTTGATCGAATCAAAATATGCAACCGCCTTTAACGAATCATTGGTGTATGCGCTGAATGCGCAATAATTCAGGTTTTGAATCACGAACAACGCGTAAATTTTTTCACCAAGTTTATTCTTGAAGTTTGCCCGTAGTGCCGGTAACAAGTTCTGTTGAGTAACAATTCGTGATATTTCGCTCAACTCATTATCTTCCATAAAAGCATCTGCGAGTCTGTTGAGTTCATATACATCTTCATCCAAAAATTCAGGATCATTGATGGTATGTCTTTGAGCGAGAAAACATTCATGATTGTTGA
>JANOVT010000109.1:0-7567 GCA_031417525.1 Flavobacteriales bacterium
GCTAAGACTACAAGAAATGGCTATTTAGGAATGAAAACAAAACGATTATTTATAAAGACAACGCCAACACTATGACGAATTACCGAAAAAAGCGGACACAGATTTATGAAATCAAAAGTTTTCTGTTTTGCAGCGGTCTCCTTTCTTGGGTTGAGTTCAGCAAGAAGCCAAATGGCCCATCTGGTCAGCGCTGAAGAATTTCATTTTTTAGAGGTGCGTGATTTAGACTCCATAAACGTTGGGGGCCTTTGGTATCCAACCCGCGTTGGTAGGCCGCTTGAAGAAGTAAGTCACCTTAAATTTCACCTTGGGGAGTTCTGGTTTGGCGATGGAAATAAGATCCATTTTGCTGGAAAACTTGTGCGAGAAACTAACAGCTCAGACATCACCAATGCGTGTATTTGTTATATCGGTCAGCGTATCAAAGGTAAAGTTGTAAAAACAACTGAATGTAATGAGCAGCCTGATAAAAATGGCCTGTTTGTGCTCGAAATGGCCATTAATGAACGATCGGTAATTATTTTCCAGGATTTAAAGGAGAAAGATTTTCTCATATTCGAAATTGGCAAACTTGTGAATGTCTATAAGGTTAAGAAGAAGGGCATTCCCATTGAAAAAGTTCCTGCTCAGGATGAAATTCACGCTACCTTCTTGGGTAAGTCGCCTAATGACTCACATATTTCAGCCATTCAGGCCTCCATCGGAGCAGGCGTGAGGCTGAATGTGAGTGGTAAGAAAAATTATCGCATTGTTTCTTTTGGCTTGACTATATTGGATAGTGCAGGAATTAGGATTGATTCAGTGAATAATTTTTATGGTGGCCTACTTACACAACGTATGAAAGCAGCATTACAAAACCTGGAAAAAGATCAGGTCATAATATTAAGTAACATTGTGGCGCAGAAAGGCAATAAATTCTATTCCATTGATTCTTTAAGTTTCAAAGTGGAATAAAAGTTGACAGGTGCAATATCTGCAATTTGGAATTTTGCTTCCTACTAAAATGATTCAAATTCCAGCAAAACGAATGGAGCGATACAGAAGGTTTCGACCTGGCCATAGAGTTTGACTACACCTATCTCATTGAACTCGTTGACCTACATAACAATATGGAACTTGCTCACAACAATCTACACGATTATTTGATAGCAAGTGAAAACTATAAGTTGGAAATGGAAGAAGTACTTCATACTCTTGCGCATGAGTTCGTTGCACATGCAATAAAGAGTTTGATCAATATTTCCAGTACCCAAGAGGAAGATCATAAAGAATATAATCACGATCATGAAGCAGGTCAAAATTCACCAGGCACACAAAGAACTCATCAAAAATAACCTGGATAATCTTATGTACCCTCAACCTTATGCTCCAAGACACCTTACTGAAAAATAATCGCCTGTTAATGATTGCCGCATTTCTTTCGTTGGAGGTGTTGGGATGTCGACAACTACCTTCAAATACGCCAAACCTTGAGCCGCAGATACCTGCAATCAATGTGCTAAAGGCAGAGGTCGTGAAATTTGATCCTGGTACCTACCGGCTCGACCTGACAATACAAAATTGTACCGGCCTTAAAATTTATTATGAAAAGACAAGTTATGGCACCATCAATACAGTTGGCTATAAACAGTTGGTAGATGGAAAGTGGCAGACTAATTCTATTTGGGAAAGTAATTTGGAAATTGTGAGGCTTGGAGACAGGGATAGTGTTACTGAGTCTTTTTATTACCATGATGTGCGAAATCTTCCATCATACACGACGGATAGTCTTTCCTTTTATTTTCATTATTCGAAAACAAAGACTTTTCAGATATTATCCATCGTCCAATGAAGATTTGCGTGAAGCATATAACTAGAGAAGAACACTAATGACAATGGATCAAAATTCACGCTAAATTTCATCAAGTTAATTCAACTGAACAATTGTGTGAGGTTGGTTACGAAATCTGACATTCTGCACCCCAGTAGATCGAACCCTTTGTTCCATGTATATTCTTACTTTTTGCATCGGAAAGTGAGCCTCGCTCACCTCATACGTTTCCCATAGAAATCGCAGAAGCAATATCAGGTCAAATAGCTCTGGCATCCTCGGAAATCGATCAGTCATGCATACGCTATCATTTCTTCATCATTCATCCCTCACCGAATGGAGATCATGAATGGCTATTCGTGGCAATCTTACAAAAGAATGATGAGCCGCTATAAACTTCAAGACGTGAGCATCATTTAAGTTTGATCTTTGGAATTTTATGTGAGCTGATACACAAACAATGCAGCAAATTAAGCATCCAGCGGCACGGAATGACTATACCACCAGAACAACCCGCAGTGAATGAAATTTATTTCATCAGTTTATGAAAGTGAAATTCATAGATACAGGCAAGATTTTAAAGAAGGCATTAAAAGCGTGGTGGACCAAAGACCCCTTTAAAGAGAGTGCAGTCATTGCCTTTTACGCCATTTTTTCGCTGCCCGGATTACTTGTACTGATCATCACCATGGCAGGTTATGTTTTCGGTGCTGATGCAATCAGCAATCATTTGTCCGCGCAAATATCTTCCATCATGGGTGAAGAAACTGCGACGCAGGTGAATGAAATGGTCGCGCTTGCCAGTAAATCCAAGACATCCGTATGGGCAACCATTCTTGGTGTGATCACCATATTGGTTGGTGCAACCGGTGTGTTCGCTCAATTTCAAAAATCGTTGAATATCATTTGGGAAGTAAAAGCCGATGAAAAAAAATCAGGTATCTGGAGTTTGTTGAGGGCGCGATTGTTTTCTTTCGGACTGATCGTATCCATTGCCTTTATACTTATCGTGTCATTGGTTATTTCTACCGGGCTCGCTGCATTTGGAACATGGCTATCAGGACATTTTTCTGAATCCATAACCATACTCATCACTGTTTTGAATTTCATTGTTTCTCTCGCCATCCTGACTTTCCTGTTTGCGTTGATGTTCAAATTTTTTCCTGATGCCAAAATCAAATGGAGGCATGTATGGATCGGATCGCTAGTGACTGCCTTCCTCTTTGAACTTGGAAAATTTTTGCTCTCACTTTATTTTGGTAAAGCTGAACCGGGAAGTGGCTATGGTGCGGCCGGATCAATCATACTCATCTTGTTGTGGACATCCTATTCATCGATGATCGTTTTTTATGGGGCCGAGTTTACACATGCGTATGCGGTTCATCACGACGGTCAAGTATCAGCGGATGAAAATGCTGTCAAACAACCAGGGCGGGAGGCGTGAGCTACGACGTTCTAATTTAATGATTATCCGCAATCATATCTCAGCAACAACAAATCCATCGTTTTAACAGCGTATATTTCATCGCAACTGAGATAATTGCCTTTGCATGTTCAATTCTTTTCTTTCTGTTCTTTTTTTCTTGATAAAAAAAGAACCAAAAAAATCAAGGCTGTTGAAGAAATTCTTGAAATCCACGCCACTTTCGGGCCAGGCAAATCCAATCCCTTCGGGACTCTCTCTTTCAAAAATGCCAAACTAAAAACCGAAATAGCGGATTGTCGGTTGACATTTTTGAAATCGTTTGTCAAACATGGATTTGCCTTTTTTGCTAAAGTGACTGGATTTCTGAGAATTTCCTCAATGGCCGGTCCACAGCACATCAAGTGGGTTACATCCACGATAATCATTTTTATTTAAATAAAAAGAGACAGCATAAATTACTGTCGTGCCTATTCCACCACCATCCGATGAACAATCCTCTCCGAATCATATCCCAATTGCACAAAGTAGATTCCTGAAGCTAAAGCTTGTTGAAAGCGGAGTATCGTATTCAGATTTTCATCCACGGGATAAAGTTTATCCATGATGAGATTTCCTGTTGCATCGGTTATTCGAATTTCGAGAACGTCTGCGTGGACATCGGTCATATTGATGTGCAAGAATCTTCCATCAGATGGATTTGGATAAATCGAAGAGTGTTTAGTTGAGATACTTTTTTTCTCAGCACCATCGTATAATTCTTCTTCCTGTACTTCAGCAATAGCCGAAGTGCCGTTTACCAAAATGATCCAGTATGGCGCTGCACCATACGTTCCGGAGCCATACGAGAAGTTGGATTTTACGCGGACTTTCCAATAGCCGGGATTTGGCATGCCCGGAGGAAACACAGCATTCAATGACAGAAACGGAGTAGTGCTATTCGTGGTGACTTCAAACGGTAACCCAGTGGTGATACTTCCACTGCAATTGTTTACAGCAGTGAATTCATACGTATAACTCGTCACGCCGCATGGTGATGCATTGCCCGGAACAGGTGTGGCGATCAGATAATTGCTGCGCACCAATGCCGCCGGACAGCGCTGCGATGCTTTGACTTCCATCATCGGAGCATTCATCATCATCACAGAAGAACAATTGAGTGAAGAAGAATTACCCGCAACCACGATTGTTTCCGTTTGATTCATACTGTTGAGCAACGCGTATTGAACGTTCACCTGAACATTATAGACTCCGCCATATCGCAAGCCTAAAAGAGGATTCGAAAGCACAATCAATCCATTTGTTCCCGATACGGAAGAAACACCTGTTGCATTTGCAATGGCAGTGAAATTAAAAGAGTAAGTCACCCCCTGCCCCACTGATCCGCGAAAAATTGCTTTGAAATTCTGACAAAGAGAAAATCCACCGACAGGATGAAGAGTTGCACAACCACTGGGCATCAAATGTTGAATGCACAAACTGAAATTTCCTTTGGCAATTGCATTTGCAGATGCAACACATAAATAATAAGTGGTGCCGACAACAAGTCCATTCACATTCATCCGTTCAAAATCAGCATTGCCGGAACTTAGATTTTCGGAATCAATCAAAGAATATGTTGTGCCGGATAAAGAGAATAAAGCCAAAGCGTCGTCCATGCCATTGCTTGAAAGCGTAATTGAAACCGCATTGGAATAGGCAACGAATGAATACCATACATCAGGACCGGTAAAAGGTGATTGCGTCGCATGCGTTGCATTCTGACAACTACCGGGGATGGGATAACAGTTCGGAAAGTTGAGATTGGAACTATACGCAACAAGAAGTGCATTGCCCGGATTATCATTGATGGGTGTGTTTACCTGACAACCTTCGTCCACTGTTCCATCACAATCATCATCAACAGTATTGCAAAGTTCTGTGACCCCCGGATGCACGGCGAAGTTGTTGTCATTGCAATCACCAGAAACGGAAACAGCATTCATCGGCGGCGAACAAAACATGCCGAGCGAAGTCAGACCATAACCATCTCCATCAGCATCATTATAATATGCAATTGTGGTAAGGCCTTCATCCACCTGACCACTGCAATTGTCATCAATAGAATTACATAATTCTGCACTACCCGGATGAATCAGAATGTTGGCATCATTGCAATCACCTGCTATCGACGATGCATTCAATGGAGGAGAACAAAATGTTCCGAGTAAGTTCAGACCATAACCGTCACCATCTGCATCACTGTAATAAGAAATAACCGGAAGTCCTTCGTCGATTTGGGTATCGCAATCATCATCGATGGAATTACATGTTTCTGCAACACCAGGACGGATAGTATTGTTTGCATCATCACAATCACCATCTAGTACTACTGCATTGGTAGGTGGTGAACAGAATACTCCCACGAGTGTCGAACCGTACCCATCATTATCTAAATCCGCAAAATAATTGAACACAGGTAATCCTTCATCAATAGCCAGATCACAATTGTTGTCGATGCCATCACATTGCTCAGCATTACCTGGATAAACTGATGCACTGTTATCATCGCAATCATTGTTGTTGAGCACATATCCGGCAATGGGTGTGCATGAACTCAAACCCAGATCGAGTGCAGAGCCAAAACCATCTGCATCCGCATCCATATAATATTGGACCGGAGCGATCACTTGCGCATTTATAACGAAATCATACATTGTTTCATCACAATCATTGCTGGTGATTTGCAAAACAGCAGTATTCAATCCGACAGTTTGAGGATTAAAAACAACATTAAACGTCGTGCTGGAATTTGGAGCAATGGTTTTTGGCAAAACAATTCCAGAGATAGAAAAATTAGCAGCATTTGTTCCGGAAAAAGCAAAACCGCCTGCACCGATGACCAGATCCGAGGTGCCTGTATTCGCGATGGAGAATTGCTGTGTGAGCGATGAAGCCCCAAGACAAACAGCTGTGAGTTGTGTGCCATCCAATGTAGATGGTGTATTATCTCCATCTGCAATAGAAATCGCATTACCCAAGAGATGAATATCATTCACTGCACCCAGGCTGATTTGTAGATCATATCCGTAGATAAAACTGAGTGCCGCTATGTCGTATTTGTTGTCCTCATTAAAATCTCCTTCTTCCAAAAAAGTGCAGTAGTAATTTGAGTTTTGTTGCTGCGCCAAAGTAAAAGTGCCAGCACCAGTTCCAGATAAAGAGGAGATCACATCTGTGGTTGCAGCAGTTCGAGTGATTACTAAATCCTGATGGCCATCACCGTTTAAATCCGCATTGACAATAGTAGATGCATTTCCAAATGCAGTGAGCGCAACAGGAGTTCCAAAGGCTCCGGTGCCATCACCGAAACAAATTTTCGCCGGAGCATTTGAATGATTGGAGTAAACAACATCGAGGTTTCCGTCCTCATTAAAATCGGAAAGTCGAACATGAAACGGAATACTGCCTGCAGCAATATTGGTAGTGCCGGAAAAATTCCCGGTACCATTTCCAAGGCGGATGGCGATAAAGTTTCCGCCGACAGGAACCGCAAGTGCAAGGTCAACGAAGCCATCGGAATTCATATCGCCTGCGGCAATCTTCTCCGCAATTCCGGGTGTCGAAAAAGTACCAACCTGCGTGAAGTTACCTGTACCGTTGCCCAACCAGGTTTTCACGGAGTTCGTTACCTGACTCGAAATCGCCAGATCGGGGATTGCATCATTGTTGAAGTCGGACGTGACGAGTCCATAAATTCCCAACTGCGTTAAATCAGTAAATAAATTGAAGGCACCGCTTCCATCATTCAGGTAAATGGAAACTGCTTCATGACTAACGGCCAGATCAGCCGCACCATCACCGTTGAAATCAGCCGATACAATTTCATTTGGACTAGATGCAATGGTAGTCACAGAACCCTGGACAAATCCACCGTTACCATTTCCTTCCATGATGGTGATGATATAAGATTCCGGATCGGTGATAATATCCCATCGATCCAACACGGCGATATCCTGATGACCATCGCCATTAAAATCGTCTACCACCATTCCGTTGTGTTCGTTCGAAGGACCTCCAACAGCATAAATCGTTGAAGGCGTAAATATTCCTTGACTGCAATCGGGATCAGTAACTGAGAGAGTAAAACTTTCGCTGTCGACTCCGAAGCTGTTGTAGGCAGTTACCGTGACAGTGTAAACACCAGCTATTCCCGCGTTGATGATGGCCAATTCGCCGGAAACGGGATCAACATAAAGAGTACCTGTAAAATCCCAACCTGCTTGAGCTTCCGTGCGTTCTGCATCCACCGGCGCAGTTGATGGCAAGACGAATACATTTTGACCAGAGATCAT
>JANOVT010000110.1:0-20846 GCA_031417525.1 Flavobacteriales bacterium
ATCACGTTATTTAATCTTGAAAAACCTGGAGAAAACCTGCAGGTGATCAATTGGAAAAAATCGCAAGTCAATTCCATCGCATGTTTGTCTACAACTCATATTGCTTTCGTAGATCGCCTTGGAAAAATGGACTTGCTCAAAGGTGTCGGTTTTTCTGAATTAGTAAAAAACAAAAACGCTCAAGAGAAAATTGGAAAGGGGGAAATTGTCAATCTCACAGTTGGTCATGACACTGACGATGAAAAACTATATGCGGTCGATCCGCAATTATTTTTTGTATACCCGTTCGGCGGCAGCAACTACGATAAATATCTGGAGAAAGGAATTGGCTGCGTTCAGATTTCAGAATATCTGGAAAACCACCCTTTGGGTAGAGCGGAGTGGATCAAAGTTTTCGGAGTTTTGTTTGGCGAAGAAGAAAAAGCGGATAGCATTTTCAAAGAGGTGGAAAAGAATTACAATGATTTGGTGGAGTTAGTTCAGAATGCCAACTATGCGAAACCAAGCGTATTTGCCGGTAGTTACGACAGCGGCAACTGGTTTGCCCCACCAGGAAATAGTTTTGCTGCACGTCTCATTAACGATGCAGGTGCACGTTACATCTTTAGTGATTCACTTTCAACAGGTAATCTGGTGATTCCATTCGAGTCTATGATCAAAACGGTTTTTGAAACTGATTTTTGGGGTAAAATTGTTCATGAACCAGACGGTTTTACGAAAGAAAAAATGACTGATGGTGATGAACGATTGAAAAATCTCAAAGCCTGGAGAGAAGGAAATTTGTTTTACTGTAACACTGTACAGTGCGATTATCACGGCGATGCAATCATGGAACCGCACGTGATGCTGGCAGATCTTATTTCCATTTTCTCGCCGAATCTATTGAAAGATCATATTCCGGTCTATTTCATGAAAGTGGATGGATGAAAAAAATGATTATCCGGAATATTACTCACTTCGTGAATTGGGGACCGGCCTTTGAGGAAATTCGTAGAAATCCCGTCACTGGAGGGCAAAAGACAAATCCATGTTTGACGAACGATTTCAAAAATGTCAACCGACAATCCGTTATTTCAATTTTTAGTTTGGCATTTTTGAAAAAGTGAGGAGTTTGGATTTGTCTGCCCGGAAGTGGCGTGGATTTCAAGAATTCCCTCAACAGCCTTGATTTTTTTGGTTCTTTTTTTATCAAGAAAAAAAGAACGGAAAGAAAAAAATTGAACATGGAAAGCTTCTTCGGTACATTGAAATCTACAACGTTACACCGATGAACTTTTCTTTGTTGAGGCATGATTGCGGACAATCATTATAAAAAAAAACTCAGGTTTTGATTCTTACGATCAATCCGACATTCGCCTCTATTCCTCCCAATTTGATATAACCTTCAAAGTTGGATAAATCATAATCCGTTCCATCGCGACTAATGGATCGAAGGTAGAATTTATGTTGATCGTAGCCAAGATTAAAATTCAGACCAATCGGTCCATCATTTATAAAGTGACAGATTCCAAGGTTGAGCTTAAAACCGGCTCCGGACCACTTTGCCGTTTCAGTGTATTCGCCGTCGAAATCAAATTTTTTCTCTTTCATTTCCAAGCTTCCTCTATTCACGTTTAACCCCAAATAGACCCTGGTACTTTCTACATTAACCAAATTGAATTCGCTACTGTAGCCTATGATGCTGAATTTATTAGACTTGTTTCCTTTATCTTCTGGTGCATACAGATATTTTCCGAATTTCATATCCAGACCGACGTTAAATCGATTCTTGAATTGATATCGAAGTTCGATTGGCAAATGAGACGTGGCGGCACCATCCGTGGTATCGAAACTCAGTTTCGTATTGTTTTCTTTGTAGGAAAAATGAAGGCCCGTTTTATATCCTGCTAAACCATAGCCAACGCGAATCTGAAATTCTTCTTGGTTTTGAGCGAAGATGAATTTGGCCGCAAATAGCAGAACCATGAGAGACAATGTATTTTTCATTGGTGTATTGATTTGGATATTACAAAAAAAAGAAACCCCACAATACTTTGCAGGGTTCTCAAAACGAGTTATCATTAACTCTAGTTCAATACCAGACTAAGTGTTTTCAGCTTGCGGCTCTTCCGGATGCTCAAGGCTTTGCTATATGCCAGGAGGTTTTTCACAGAGCTTTCGCAGGGCTCAATTCTGGTTAATTCCATTTCTGGAAATACATCCTTCACCATTTCTTCTTCCTTTTGTGTAAATACCATTAAATCTTGAAGTGTAAAATCTATCATCGGCAGTTGTTTGTTTTTTGGAGAACTATGGGATTTTTAAATTATTGTGCCGTTTCGAAAAAAGAGGACAGATGTCAGAAGACAGGAGTCAGATGACAGAGTTGCATCGAATTTCTCACTTCTCACTTCTCGCTTCTCACCTCTAAAAAAAAAGCGCCACCCTCTCAGGCAGCGCTCGTTTTCATGGTTTTATGTACTCTTCAGGAAAGTGTCATTTCCATTTGATTCTTTTCAATGAGTTTTCGCAGGTTGATCAATGCATAACGCATACGGCCCAAAGCGGTATTAATGCTAATGTCCAGTTGCTCTGATATTTCTTTGAAACTCATATCATAATACAAACGCATCATGACAATTTCCTTTTGTTCTTGCGGAAGAAAATTGAGCAGGCGCTTAGTGTCTACCAACACTTCAGAATTAACAGAAGACTCTTCTGAGTTTTTCTCGTTGGAACTGATGTAGTCAAAAGGATTGTATTCATCCCTTTCACGAGTCATCGGCATTTTTTTCTTACCCCGGAAATAGTCGATACAGAGGTTGTGCGCAATACGCATGACCCACGCACTGAATTTTCCCTCCTCGTTGTAGTTACCTTCTTTCAAGGCATGAATAGCCCTCACGAAGGTGTCCTGGAAAATGTCTTCAGCGACTGCACGGTCTTTCACGTACATCATGATTTTTCCAAATACACGACTTTTGTAACGTTTGAGTAGTTCCTCAAATCCTTCTTCTTTACCGTTGAAATAGATTTCAACCAACTGACGATCAGTCATGACTTGTACACGCATAATTCCCTCCTCTTTTTTAGGTTCTGACAATGATTACTTAGAACAAAGAGTAGAAATTATCTTATAGAATCGCGTGTGTTGGTTGTGGTGCAATCCGGGAACGGCACCGTAAATATGTTTATTGTATCGGGCTGAAAATATTTCTTCCGATGATCAAATATAGGATAGATTTCGTGAATCCCAACAATGCATACTAAAATTTCTCGGAATAGTTTCATGTCAAAAGCAAGCCAAAGAGCCAAAGAGGAGTTAGGAATATCCCTAAATGCCTATTCGTTTCCATACACCAGACAAATAATCAAAAGGTATGGTTCGACAGGCTCACCATGACAACTTCGTTTTGTGTTGGGGAAATAATGGCGGCGCCTTGCGCCGCCATTATTTCCTACCCAACAACGAACAGGTCATGGTGAGCTTGTCGAACCATTGTGGCCACATAGGATTCATCCAATTATTCAATATCTTTCAGTCGAAGTATTCCATGTCGTGCAAGGATGAGTATAGGCATTTATCCCTATTCCCTATATCCTCATTGGCTCTTTCACTGTTAGCAGATTAATTTTGAACAACAACACATCTGCCTTGTTTCGTGTTGAACTTTACGACCTTCTATGGCAGCTCCGAAAAAACAGAAAACGATCACAGCGAAGGATAATTCAACTGCGGGTTTGAATGGTCTCGATCCTAAGCACAATATCATCATCAAAGGCGCCCGGGTGCACAATCTGAAAAATGTATCAGTAGCGATTCCACGCGGAAAAATGACTGTGATCACAGGATTGAGTGGTTCAGGAAAATCTTCGCTGGCGTTCGATACTCTTTTTGCAGAGGGTCAGCGTCGATACGTTGAAAGTCTCAGTAGTTATGCCCGACAATTTTTGGGAAGATTGGATAAGCCGGATGTCGACTCAATTACGGGTATCAGTCCTGCTGTGGCTATTGAACAAAAGGTGACCAGCCGAACCTCCAGATCTACTGTTGGTACTTCAACAGAGATTTACGACTATATGAAACTGCTTTACGCTCGTATCGGCAGAACGTATTCGCCGGTAAGTGGAAAGGAAGTCAAAAGAGAAAAAGTCGAAGATGTCGTAAATTTCATTCTCGGACATGCACCTGAAAGCCGTTTCCTCATTTTATCTCAGGTTGAAAAAACAAAAGACATCAAGAAAAAACTGGAGATTCTCATTCAGCAAGGATTTTCGAGAATTCTTCGCAACGGTGAGTTGAAAGATATTGAAGAGGAAATCAGCAAAACTAAATCAACGGATGATATACTCATCGTGATCGATCGCGTAACTGCTGATCCTGATGAAGAGAATCAATCACGCATCGCAGACAGTATTGAGAGCGCATTATTTGAAGGTCATGGTTCTTGCATGATTCAGAATGCCGATACCAAAAAGAGCAGGATATTTTCTAACAAGTTCGAAGCAGATGGAATCACATTCGAAGAGCCTTCGGTGAATTTATTTTCATTCAATAATCCAATAGGAGCGTGTAAAACGTGCGAAGGATTTGGAAGCGTCATTGGCACGGACGAAAATCTGGTCATGCCGAATAAGAAGTTGAGTGTGTTTCAGGATGGCATCGCATGCTGGCGAGGTGATACTATGGGTGAATGGAAAAATCAGCTGGTGTATAACGCATCCAAATTTGATTTCCCGGTACACAAACCAATAGGTGAGCTGACTGCAGCCCAACGCGATTTACTTTGGAAAGGGAACTCTTATTTCAGCGGATTGGATAAATTCTTCAAATTCCTGGAGAGTGAGTCCTATAAAATTCAATATCGGGTGATGCTGAGTCGCTACCGCGGCAAAACAAGATGTCCTGAGTGCAAAGGAACTCGACTGAGAGGTGACGCGAACTATGTCAAAATTGATGGTAAGAGTATTTCCGATCTCGTGAATATTTCGATTGGAGAGTGTATGCATTTTTTTGATCATGTTCATTTGAATGCACAAGACGAAAAAATTGCGAAACGATTGCTTACAGAAATTCGAAATCGACTTAAATACCTCACCGATGTTGGATTGGAATATCTAACGCTTAATCGTTTGTCAAATACTTTGAGTGGTGGAGAATCTCAGCGCATCAATCTTGCGACGAGTCTTGGTAGCGCGTTGGTCGGTTCGATGTACATTTTGGATGAACCAAGTATAGGATTGCATACACGTGATACTCATCGGCTGATAGAAGTTTTGCAAGAGCTGAAAAAGCAAGGTAATACTGTTATCATCGTCGAGCATGACGAAGAGATTATGCGTTCGGCTGACATGATCATTGATATGGGACCGGAGGCGGGAACGCAAGGTGGCCATGTTGTTTTTACCGGAGAAGTAGATGAATTGGTCGCCAAAGGACAAACACTTACAGCCGAGTATTTGCGAGGTGAAAAAGTAATTACTGCAACTAAGAAACGAAAAATTGGCAAGGACAAACTCATTGTGCGCGGTGCACGTGAACATTCTCTCAAAGACATTGATGTGGAGTTTCCGCTGAGATGTTTTACGGTTGTCAGCGGTGTTAGTGGTAGTGGTAAGTCAACCTTGATCCGCAACGTGCTTTATCCAGCGCTTCAAAAAGAGCTGGGAGGATTTCCAACAGAAATGGTCGGTGAATATGATGCACTGGAAGGAGATATTAAAACAGTGACTGCAGTGGAATTTGTTGATCAAAACCCGATTGGTAAATCGTCAAGATCAAATCCGGTGACTTACGTGAAGGCTTACGATGAGATCAGGAATCTGTATTCATCACAGACGCTATCTAAACAAAGAGGATACAAACCATCTCATTTCAGTTTTAATGTGGAAGGTGGGAGATGCGAAACGTGCGAAGGCGAGGGACAGCAGACCATTTCAATGCAGTTTATGGCTGACATCAAATTGGTTTGCGAAACATGCAAAGGCAAAAGATTCAAAGAAGAAGTCATCGAAGTGGAGTATAAAGGAAAAAGCATCAGTGACATTTTGAATATGACTGTTGATGAAGCGGTTGTGTTTTTTTCACAGGAAAAAGAAAAGACTTCCAATAAAAACATAGTGGAAAAACTCGTGCCGCTGCAACAGGTGGGATTGGGTTATGTTGGTCTGGGACAAAGCTCAAGTTCACTCAGCGGAGGAGAAGCACAGCGTATTAAACTTGCTTCCTTTCTTACAAAAGGAAATGCGAACAACCACACCCTATTCATTTTCGATGAACCTACCACCGGACTCCATTTTCATGATGTGAAAAAGCTGATGGATTCGTTTTACGCTTTGTTGGATAAAGGACACAGCATCATTGCTATTGAGCATAATCTGGATGTGATCCGATGCGCTGATTGGCTTATCGACATGGGACCTGAAGGTGGTGTAGGAGGTGGCAATGTTGTTTACGCCGGGCGGCCTGAAGATATTTCGACTGAAAAAAAATCGTATACTGCGAAATATCTGAAGGAGACGAAAGTCCTGGCTTAGATCTTCGTGGTCACACATATTCGCACACAGAAGATGAATGTCTAGCGATCATTCTTCAGGTGAATAGCCATCTGTAAGCGTCATAAGAAAAGCTACTACCGCTTTCTCTTCATCTTCTGTCATATTCTGACTTCCAGTCAATTGTCTGGCGACGTTTGTGGTGATTTCCGGCTGAGCATACTTTCCTTGATTTCGGGTATTCATGAAATGAACTGATTCTGCCAAGGTCTTGAAATACCCATTGTGAAAATAGGGTCCTGTGTATTGCACGTTTCTCAAAGTAGGTGTGCGAAATTTTCCGTTGTCTTCCGATTTGCCGGTGATTGCACCAAGACCAATGTCAATTGCTTCTGTGCCTCTGGGATTTATTTTGATATCTGTGAAGTAGAACGGATTTTCATCATTGACCGGTATACCCACGTTATGATAACTGTAATCCGTGAAGAGGATTTTCCCTGTTGCTGGATCAGGCTTCATGCTATGACAAGAGACACAATTTGCTTTACCGCTGAAAATTTCAAGTCCGAATTTTTCTTGTTCTGTTAGAGTGACTTTACCCTGAAGTGACAGATCATACTTCGAACTGAACTCATTGAAAGTATTACTTCTTTCAAATGCAGCAAGAGCTTCACACATGTTCGAGTAGGCCACCGCCTCATTTTTTATTTTGCCATAAAGCCTTTTGTACAATTTGAAGTAGGGTGCCTTATGCAGTTCAGAAACGAGCATGGAGGTATCTGAATTATTCATTTCAGCAGGATTGAAAAATGGCCCGGAGAGTTGGTGTTCGAGTTGATCTGAACGACCATCCCAGAAAAGGCCACCTTTCCATCTCCCTGATTCAGTGTCAAATGATCGGGCAGGGATGAAAGAAACATAAGCAAGTGACTGAGAGTTGCGCGAAACAAAAGCGCCATCAATCATGCCTTCAGAAACGATGGCGTGATTCGGATCGCTGAAAGCTGTTTTGGGTGCGTGACAAACTGTGCAGCTTTGTCCATTCGGCTCGCTCAATGCTTTATCGAAAAACAATTGCCTTCCCAATTCGATCCTGGCTTCTTTCATCTTTTTCGGATCTTTTATTCTGAATACCAGAAAGGAAGAAAAGAAGATGAGAATAAGTGGTAACAGTACTCGAAATTTCATGATGCAAAACAACGGCAATATTGATCTTGAATCAAAACCGATGTGATGACAGAACTCATCTTTTGGAGATTTCAACAAGAAAATGAGTGTATTGACGAAGCCTAAAGGTTTATGGGCATATTTGCCGGTTTTCAATTTGACCAGCTACAACTATGAAACGAAGTTTCGGACTTGATTTGATACGCGCCCTTTCGATCACCATCGTGATCCTGAGGCACTATCGCATTTCCGAAGGGTTCAAATATGGATTTTATGCGATGGAGTTTCTTTTTGTAGTGAGCGGTTATCTGATAGGTCAGGTTTTGTTGCGAGAGTTTTACCTGAAGGAGAAAATCAGTTTTCAGGCTGTCAAGAAATTTATGATCCGTCGCTGGTTTCGGATTCTGCCGCTCTACTATTTTGCCATACTGGTCAAATTTTTAATCGTGAAAGGAGTCGGGTGGAATATCCTCTACTATGTCTTTTTTCTGCAGAATCATTTCGGGGGTATCTCTTTTTATCCGGTCACCTGGACGTTGGTGATCGATGAGTGGTTTTATCTCGGCACACCGATTATGCTATATGCTTTCATGAAATTGTTTGGTTCTGCAAAAGCCCGGGTCCTGGCTTTTTTAGTTTTTGTAGTTGTCAGCATCAATATTCTCCGCATTATCTGGGTGCATTATAGCGGTGCTCCATTTGAATCTCTTGTTGGCAATGTGCCCCTTCGTCAGGACACGCTTTTGATCGGAGTCATTTTTGCGTTTATAAAAATTCATTACCAATCCATTTTTCAATGGTTGAATCAGCGATGGATTTTCGTTTGTTCTCTGTCCGCATTCTTCGCCTATGTGTATCTCATTTATTTGATTCGTGGAGGCGCAGTGGATCACATAGATGATTATTTCTGGACTAGAACGGTGAGTTTTGCACTTTGTGCTTTTTTAATTTCAATGACAATGCCCTATTTCGAAAATTCGGTACTTGCATTTTCAAATCCGAAACTATTTTCCATCAATAGAATCGTGGTATTCATCAGCAAGTTGTCATATGCTTTGTATCTCTTTCACCTTGAAATTTTAGAAGGATTCAGGTATCTTTTTCCTGAGATGGATAGTACTATGTGGCTTCGAAATATCATTTGTATTGTCATAACCGTCAGTTTCAGTTACTTCATTTACAATGTTCTCGAGAAGAGATTCCTCATCATTCGGGATAAGTATTTTCCGGATGAACATGCTGCTAAACCGCTTTATAAAGTTTGATCATGATACAATCATTGATTATTGAAACAGATAAGCTGAAACTCCAAAGAGTTGATCCAAAGATCTTTCATGAACTTTTTTCAAGTCATAGTCAAGAAGAAATCATGTCGTTTTTTGGCTTTATAAATGAACAGGAATTTTTAAAGGAAAAAGAACGCTTTGAATCAGGGGCAACGATGTATAACAAGTCTTTCCTGTATTTTTTAATCATGGAAAAAAAATCAGGCAAAACTATTGGGTCTTGTGGATTTCATACCTGGTATCTTTCTCACGGCAGAGCAGAGATCGGGTATGCCATATCATACGATGAGATGAAGCGGAAGGGATTTATGACAGAAGCCATTCGGCGTGTCATTGAGTATGGATTTGATGAAATGCACTTGAATAGGATCGACGCCTTTATCGGTCCATTCAATGAAGCATCTATTCGGCTAGTGGAGCGAATTGGTTTCAAACGCGAAGGATTACTTCGACAACATTATTCTAAGAATGGCAAATCAGAAGACTCATTGGTGTTTGGTTTATTGCGTAGTGAATTTCAACGTTGATCGCAAATAGAGCTGACTAGTGAGTAAAAAAAGAAGGCTGCAAATTTTGCAGCCTTCGTTGAATCGAGAATCTTAGTTCCTCCTCGTTTTGATTTCAAGATTACCGGTTTTTATCACCACGCTATCGTCCGTCACACGCAAATGATGCTCCTCGAGATTATCTTCCCCTGAGTGTTCATTGATTCTATCTTCTTGTTCCCGAATATTTTCCAAACCATCTTCAGACATTCGCAAAACACCATCTTCTTCATTGTGCCATGTAATCCAGGATGAATTTTGACCGAAGGAGACATATTTACCGATCGGTACAAAAACTTTGACTTCAATGTTCTGACCGCGATAGACATCACTCCGAGGCGTCGTAAAGTATGCTCCTACGTTGATCGAATCGTTGACAACATGATAGTTGTAATCAATGTTTCGTGTAAGCAAGCCAGCTTGTTCCATGGATGGCCCTTCGCTTCTTCTCACAATCTGGACTTTGCATTGGGCATTGTGAGTTGGCTCGAAATGAACTGATACAGGTTCACCATAATAGATTTTGTCATTTTCAATTCGGATCAAATCAGTAAAATCATTGTTTTTGGAATGTCTGCCGAAAAAGATGGAATCAGGAATCACCTCAAAATGCAGTGTGTCACTATTGGTTTGTGCCAATAAAGTAGTGCTTGTTTCTTCTGCGTGTCTGCTGAATTGTTTTCCTGTTTTTACACCACCATAAACACTAAGTAACACGCCGATGATGAACAATGAAAGGAGGGAAAGTGCAAATCCTTTGATGCGTTTGTTTGAACCCGTGATCAGTTTCACAGCGGCATAAATTAAAGCAACTGCTGGTGCGGCAAGCAATAGTATGATGCCAACAACAAGCACCCACATGGTTCCATCATTTCCGAAGACCACTGTATTCAATGCTTCCCAGTTGCTGCCATCAATGCCGAAAGCCGTGAACTCGGAGAATACCATCAACGAAAGCAGACTCCCCAGCAATCCTAGTCCGATCATCAGAATGAAAAGACCAAAAATGACTGAAAAGACTCTGCCCAATCCGCGGAAAAAATCACCGGATCCATTTCGAATATTCTGTGCAGCATTTTTACCGAATTTATTCACCCTGTCGGCTGCCGATTTAGCTTCTTCATTTACGAAGCGGCCTATGTTCTCGACGTTCACTTTTTCACCGCGCATCTGAAGTTTTTCTCCTGTGGTTTTTGCGGCAGGCACAAGTGCCCAAAAGATAATATAGCCAAGCACTCCGGGAAATCCGAATGATACGATGGTCAGAAAGGCGATCAGTAATCGAAGCACCAATGGATCCCAACCGAGGTAGTGACTCAGTCCTGAACATACACCTGCAATCACAGCATCATCTGTATCACGATAAATTTTTCGTTTGTTGTTTCGTGGTGCATTAGCGCTTTCCTGAGGTGCAGATTTGTTGGTGTCTTCTGCGTCCATTTTATAATCTTCCGGACGCCCCATAATCTGCATCATCTCTTCAATGTCTTGGCGAGTGACAACATTTTTTTTATCGCTGTTTTTGTCGTGAAAAATCTCAGCAATTCGGGCTTCAATGTCAGACATGATTTCTGAGGTAGCCGGATCACCCGAAAAATTCGCACTGATTTTTTCAAGATAGACTCTCAGGATTTGATACGCTTCTTCTTCAATGTTGAAGACGCTGCCCCCCAGGTTGATGGAAATTGTTTTATTCATGGTTGAGGTTATTGAAGTTTTTGAGATTGTTTTACAGCATAGGACAATTCATCCCATGTATTTTTAAGTTCACTGTGAAATTTGATTCCGTCTTCGGTGATGCTATAGTATTTGCGTGGCGGACCTTGTTGACTTTCTTCCCAACGATAGGTGAGTAGTCCGTCGTTTTTTAATCTTGTGAGCAGAGGATACAATGTTCCTTCTACAATGATCAACTTGGCTTCCTTCAACGTAGACATGATGTCGGAAGGATAGGCTTCACCACGTTTCAGAATCCCGAGAATACAGAACTCAAGAACTCCTTTGCGCATCTGTGCTTTTGCATTTTCTACATCCATAGAATGGTCTGTTTTAAGTTCAACATGATGAATTATTTATCCGATTCTCTTGAAGTTGATCGCGAAGTGGTATTGTCCACCGGCTTCGGCATTCGGACAAATGCGACCGTTCAATTTCGCTTTTACAAAATCAGAAAGTCTTTGTGTGTCTGATTTCGTTTTCAGAACAACAATTTTTTGGTCATCCGTAATGTTGAGCCATAACTCAACCCGGTTTTCTTCATCTGATTCAACAAATTCAGGGCAAGGCATGTTGCGTTGAATCCAGCTATAGATGGTCTGAGGTTTTTTACTCTCAGCATCATCTGCTTTATTGAAATAATTGTCAGAGTTCCCGAAGGAAGATCCATTTCCGGCAGCAAGCGTAATCGCTCCCCCGGATGCCAGCATCGCCAGGATGAAGGCTGTTTTAATCATGGTTGTTTTCATCGTAAAAGGTATTTGGGATGTCTCTTTTTCATTGGTAAAGTGTTTTACCTACTAAAAGACGATGCAAAGATATGGTTCTTGCACTGAACTATGCAATACATAGTACTAAAAATATTGTGAATTTCTGTTAAGTGATATAATATCAGTGTTTTACGAAGCGTTTATTTTTTCAATCCAAAAATCTGCAGCGCCAGTCAGTTGGACTCTTGTATTCGTCTTATCAAGAAAAAAAAGAATAATGAGTCTTTTGTCCATTTGGTTGATTGATTTGATTCAGTCGATTTGGACTCACAGTCAATGGCTTTTTAATGCTCGTTAGACGGTGTGCTAAAATGCTTTCTGTTTCATTGAAAAAATGACTTAGGTTTGTCGGCGCTTATGCGACAAGTCACGCTGATTGATAGTAAACTCCTCGGCCTCATTATGAACAGGCTGTGCTATCAATTGATAGAAAATCATGATGATTTTAAGGATGCTGTCATTATCGGGCTTCAGCCACGAGGAATTTTTCTGGCAGAAAACATCGTAGATCGGCTCAGACAAATTCAACCCAAGAGTGAAATCAGATTTGGAATCATTGATCCGACTTTCTATCGGGATGATTTCAGACGAAGTGATAAGTCACTGATTGCTTTGCCAACAGAAATTCCGTTTTCACTGGAAGGAAAAAATATTATTTTTATTGATGATGTGCTTTACACCGGCCGCACCATTCGGGCTGGTCTTGAAGGTATGCTCGAGTATGGCCGGCCGGCGAGCGTCGAGCTCCTCGTTTTAATTGATCGCAGATTTACAAGAGAACTTCCTATTGAACCGAAATACATCGGGAAAAGTGTAGACAGTTACGACAATCAAAAAGTAAAAGTGATGTGGAAAAAGGATGGAGGAGAAGATAAAGTACTGTTGTTGACAGAAAATTAAATGGATGATCGGAATCTGACGAATAATCAAAGTTTCCGTTGTGAAATCAGAAAACCTCAAAAAATAAAAAAGGCGCAGAATGCTAAGTGTAAAACATCTACTTGGAATAAAGGACTTGCGTCGTGAAGATATCGAATTGATTTTTTCTCAAGCGGATGAATTCAAAGAGGTTTTGAGCAGACCCATCAAGAAGGTTCCGTCATTAAGGGACATCACTGTGGCCAATTTGTTCTTTGAGAATTCTACGAGAACGCGATTAAGTTTTGAACTTGCAGAAAAACGACTAAGTGCCGATGTCGTCAACTTTTCTGCCAGCAGTTCTTCATTAAAGAAAGGTGAAACATTGGTTGATACAGTCAATAACATCCTCGCTATGAAGGTTGACATGGTAGTGATGCGCCATGCGTCGCCAGGGGCAGGAATATTTTTGAGTCGTCACATCGACGCTTCAATTGTGAATGCCGGTGATGGAACACACGAACATCCTACTCAGGCTCTTCTGGATGCTTATTCTATCAGGGAAAAGTTGGGCAGTGTTGCCGGAAAGAAGGTTGTCATTGTCGGGGATATTACTCACTCTCGTGTTGCCATATCGAATATCTACTGTCTGCAGAAATTAGGAGCAGAAGTGATGGTTTGCGGACCAACCACCTTGATTCCAAAGCACATTCATAGTTTAGGTGTCAAAGTTGAGCATGATTTGCGCAAAGCACTCGAGTGGTGTGATGTAGCCAATATGTTGCGTATTCAACTTGAACGACAGGATGTAGGTGTGCGCTATTTCCCAACGCTTCGCGAATACTCAATGCAGTATGGTCTGGATAAAAAACTGTTGGATAGTCTATCTAAGAAGATTGTGGTGATGCATCCCGGACCAATCAACAGAGGCGTCGAAATCACTAGTGATGTGGCAGACAGTGATCAAAGCATCATACTTGATCAGGTTGAAAATGGTGTCGCTATTCGCATGGCAGTAATCTATCTCCTTGCACAGCGCATGGAACGCAGAGGCTAATTCATATTAGTTCTTTTAAGACGTCATCATAGTCAAACCGAAGATCCTCGTGCATTTTCCCAATCAACTTCACAGCCTTTGTCAGACAATTGTTATACAAGTTTTCCAGGGCAAGACTTCTGCTGAAAGGAATTTTCAGTTGCTTCACTGATTTACAGAAATAAAGTCTGAGGTCTACTTCGGTAGTATCCACCGATGAATACTTGATGTATTTGTTTGTTAAACGCAAAACCTTTCGGATCATTTTCAATTTGAAATACAAATTGTGACCGGTGGGAATTTCCGCAAATTTTTCATCCATTTCAGATTTCACAGAATTGACATATCCTTTTTCGTTGTCCGATTCGAAAAGGAGATAAGTGAGAAGTTCTTTGTTTTCCTTTTTGAAACGGGCGAGTCGAAGTGTGAGCTCAGCAATTTCAACAGGCGATTTAAGACTAAGCTCCTTTTTAAGTTCATGTATGGAAGATGCTTTCATCTGAGTCTATTTTTTTAAAAGCGGATTCAACAAATCTTCCAAACCATTCGTTTTGATGATGTGAATAGTAGATAATAGCATCCCCAATTTTCCTGGTGGAAACCCCTGTCGCGCGAACCATTCCAAATAGTTGACAGGCAGCCGATAAATCTTATAACCTTTATATTTTCCAAAAGGCATTTCCATTGTGATTATTTCTTTGAGAATAGTCGGGTCTGGCTGTAGCATTTAGAAAACAAATTTAATTTGATGTGTTAAGCCATTCATTTCTATGATGTCACCTGTTTTTTTTCCTTTCAGTTTTGCTCCGAGAGGCGATTCGCCGGAAATGACGTGAACTTCTTGTGTTTCTGCCAAAATTCGTCCCAGAGGGATCGCAATGTAAAATGCTTTGTCGGAAGTAAAAACAAGACTACCGTCTGCAATGACTTGCGACTGAGTCTGCTGATTTAATCTTTCAATGATAGACTTTTGTTGTTCTAAAGTTGAAAGTAGTTTGCCGAGATGCGCCTGTTCTTGCTGCATCATTGCTCTTCCGGTTTCGTGTTTATCACCTGCAGAACTTTTTGAATCATTGCCCGCCTGCTCAACAAGTTCTTTGATTTCGGTGTGAAGAGAGACCATTCTTTCAGAAAGCAAATCGTGGCATTTTTGAAAAACAATATTTTTGAAAGAAGCATTCAAGATGTGAGTCTAAAATTACGTGATGAATGGCGAAAGCCTTCGCAAAATGCAAAGGCCCTCAACTTAAGAAATGATACAGTTCATTTACGTGAACTTCATTTCTAAAAAAAGAAAAACAACGCCTGTAAGCCGAGTTCTGTTCCCTTGATTGCTCAAGGGCCTCTATCATTTGTCTATGCGACCTACCCTCCGGGGCCGGACGGGCCATCCTCCAGTGCGAAGGGAAAAAATAAACCCTCCCCACATTCCCGGTTTACATGGTCTTACAGCCCGCAAGGTTTGTCTGAGCTATTCCTGTTGCCAGAAATACTGGTGGGCTCTTACTCCACCTTTTCATCTTTACCTGTCGAAGCTTCATCAAAAGCAGAGTCTCTCTGTTGTTGTCGAAGCTCCGACATCGGCAGTTTAAATTTCTGCAACACTGTCTGTAATCATGCAGTCACCCACATGAATCCCCCGCTTTTCACGGGGTGCGGTGCCCATTGCAGCCCGGACTTTCCTCCCTTCAATAAAGAAGAGCGATAGAGCGGCCATTGTTTTTCCGGGCACAAAGTTATGCATGCTCAGTCAATATCACGAATTCCATTTGATACTGACGTTCAAGCCGAATAATTTCTGATGGTGCATTTGCACAAATAATTTTAAAGCAGATTAAACTATTTTGAACCAATATTGTCCATGTTTCGAAATATGCAAAACACTTGATGGAGGATCAGCAAATATTGACGCTTTTTCGTGAACCGGAAAAGAGAGAACAGGCTTTTGCGGTCATTCTGAAGCAATTTCAGAAACCAATTTATTATTACATCAGACGAATGGTGCTCAGTCATGATGATGCGGATGACCTCACTCAAACGACATTCATCAAAGCCTGGAAGGCATTAGGCGAATTCAGGGGTGATTCCAAAATAAGTACATGGCTTCATCGGATTGCATACAACGAGAGTATAAATTTCATCAACTCCAAAAAACGCATCCATCATATTTCGATTGATCAGGTGGAACATGGACTTGGAAAATCGCTTCAGGAAGATGTGCTATACAGTGGTGATGAAATTCAACTCAAACTTCAAACGGCATTGGCTCTTTTGCCGGAGAAGCAGAAAGCTGTATTTATCATGAAATATTATGAAGAAAAAAAATACGATGAAATTGCAGAAATAACGGGCACTAGTGTTGGCGCTCTCAAAGCAAGTTTTCATCATGCGGTGAACAAAATTGAATCATTTATACGTGGTAAACATTGAGTACCAGTAATCAAAATAGAGAAGACGCATTGCCGCCATGGTTGCAAGAGTTGAAAAACAGGACGCACGAGTCTGAGTTTTTGACACCGGACGGCTATTTTGAAAAAATGGAGAAGGAGGTTTTTATAAATGTGACTTTTCCTCTTTCCGATATAGATGAGTTTGAAACCCCTGTCGGTTATTTCGATGATGCCGTTGAGAAAATAAATGCCGCCCTTCACAATCCAGAAATGGAAGAGGATTTTTTTGATGAACAGAAGGAACAAATTCTTGGTCAAATTCGATTGTCAGGCATGGAGTCTGAGAACACGACATTTGAAGTTCCCGACGGTTTTTTTGAAAAACAAAAGAAGGAAATACTGGAGCAAATCGGGATATCCGGAGTTGCAGGTCGCACAATTCAAATGAATTTTCGCTATTTCGGATATGTGGCAGCGGCTGCTTCGGTCATTGTTGCTTTGTTCTTTTTCTGGCCGGTAAAAAACTCAAAGGAGAATGCATTTGCGGCAAAATTGGAACAGACTGATCTGGATGTTGATGATTTAGAATACTTCGCTGATGAAGAAACCTACTATGAACTTTTTTTAAATGAAACAGAAATGGATACACTCTCAATCGATAGCATTGGAGCAAGTGGTCAAAAAATGGAGCTGAATCAGGAGAAAACAAGGGAATCTGTCAAGCTGGATCCACGAACTGGTTTGCCAATTGAAAATGGAATTAAACCTTTGGAGACTGGAAACACTCTAACGTGGGATGACGTGACGGATGAAGATTTGATGAAATACCTTCTTGAAGAAGGAGATGATGAATTAATCGAAGACATGAATTGAGAAGTACTATGAAAAATATGAAATGGATATTGAGTATCGTGCTATGTGGCACATTGGTTTCAGCTTTGGCTCAACCGGAAGGAGAGTTGGATGAAAAGCGAAAAGACAAAATTGAAACGTTGAAACGTTTGTATATCAGTGAAAAACTGGAGCTGACAACCGAGGAAGCAGAAAAATTCTGGCCGATATATAATGAATTTGCGCAAAAGCGGGATCAGGTGAAGAAGTCCATTCATCAGGCGCAAAAGAAAATGAAAGCCGGCGGACACACAGAAAAAGACGCCATTGAGACCATTGATTTGATGACTCAAAAGAGAAAAGAAGAAGCGGATATTGATGCGAAGTTTCTGAAGGATTGTCTCCCCGCATTAGGCGTTGAAAAGGTGATGCGTCTTGCGCAACTTCAAAAAGAATTTCAGCAGGAATTGGTCAAAAAAATGAAAGAACGTCAGGCAGAACGACGCGAAGGCGGACCAGGCGGACCAGGCAGAAGGCGTTATTGAATGCAATCAATGTATGGATCGGAACAAATGGAGTGGCATCGCTGCTCCTTTTTCATAAATCGTCGGACCTGCAGGAATTTCAACAAATCCATCTGCATTGCTGAGACTTGTAAAATCACCTGAGCCACCACTTGCAATGGGATGAGCAACGATTTCTCCATCATCATTGATTTCAATTTTCACAAGTTGAAAAAACACGAGACTGGTTTTGTTCTGATAGGTGACATTCAATTTCGCGTACAATGTTTTGGAAAGTTTACCCTCCATGCTTAGTCTCAGCCATGGCAATAGATATCGAACAGCACACATGAAAGTTGATACCGGATTTCCAGGGAATGCAAAAACGGTGGTCGATTCTGTTCTTCCGAACCACATTGGTTTTCCGGGTTTTTGAGCGATCCGATGGAACAACTCTTCAACACCGAGATCTTTTAAAACGGCCGGTATCAGATCAAATTTACCTTTCGATACGCCTCCAGTAAGTAAAACGACATCATTGTCTTCAAGAGCTGATTTTGTTTGAGCCTTAATAATTGCATATTCATCCGGTAAGTGTGATTCCGATGAATTAATTCCCATAGATAACAATAGTTGCTGTAGTGCAAATACGTTAGAGCGCCTAATTTGATGCTCATTCGGAGTTGTATTTATATCAACAAGCTCTTCTCCTGTGGAAAAAATATGAACGCGAGGCGTTGAACGAATAAGAAGGCTAGACTTTCCAACCGAGGCTCCGATTCCAATTTCAGGGGCCATCATTGTTCTTCCTGCATGCACAAGAATATCGTTTCTTTTTTTATCCGAACCCTTTTTCTGAATGTGTTGATTTACTTCGATGTTGTTTTGCAGAACCAGACAAATATTATTCGATATCTGAACCTGTTCATAAGGAACAACCACATCGCAACCATCCGGACAAACCGCACCGGTCATTACTTCAAGGCAGTTTCCGGTTCCGGTTAGTTGTAATTTCGGATCACCGGCTTTTTGCATACCAACGACTGAAAATGACCTACATCCATTGTTCCAGTCATGTATATTCAATGCAATTCCATCCATCATGACTCTGTGGAAGGGAGGGAAATCAGAATCGGCAATGATGTCTTCTGCTGACGTTCGACCTTGAGATTGATGAAGTGAAATGAATTCCTTCTGAGGAAGATAAGGGCTTGATAGTATAAGATGCGTTGCTTCTTCAGGAGTGATCATCGTTGGTATAATTATCCACCGATAGTAGCCATCGATTCAGTTACAGGAGAATGTTGTCTGTTCTTTTCGGCTTCGAGACCATCTTTTGCTCTTGATCCGATGGCGTTCAAAATATATGTTTTTATGTATTCATCTGAGCTCCCATTTCTAATCAATGATTGCAGATCCAGTTTTCCATTGTCGTATAAACAAGTTTTCATGACACCTTTTGGAGTCAGTCTGATTCTGTTGCAGGTACCGCAAAAACTCCGTGTCCAGGCTGGAATGATGCCAATGTTTCCTGCATGTCCTGGGATATTAAAATTGAGGGATGTCGAATTTTCAGGGTCTGCTATTTTCTGTATTGTTGGAAAAGCTGATTTCAGTTTATTTAGAATTGCAGTATGATTCCATTTGATCGCATGTCGTTGACCAACACCATTAAAGGGCATTTCTTCGATGAATCGGACATCCACTTTTTTGTCTAAAGTCAGCCGGGCAAGTGGCACAATGTCTTCTTCATTTTTGTCTTCAATCACGACAGCATTAATCTTAGTGGTAATGTTGTTCTCAAGCATAAGTTGAAATGCATTCATCACTTCATTAAAATCATTTCGCCTCGTCATCAAGTTGAATCTTGTTTCATCGATCGTATCCAGCGACAGATTTATTGAGTCAACACCCAATTCCTTTAATCTCGGAATGTATGGTTTGCAAAGAGTTCCGTTCGTTGTAATAGAAATCTGTTCAAACCATTGTTTCTCGAATACTGTTTCCAGCAAGGCCATAAAATCTTTGCGTAGAAATGGTTCACCACCGGTAAATCGTAACTTGGTTATTCCAAGTTCCCGGTAAATATTAAGCAAGCGAATGATTTCTTCGTAAGAAAGCAGATCTTTTCTGGGCACCCAATCCAGACCTTGCTCAGGCATACAATACAAACACCTCAAATTACATCGGTCAGTGACCGCAAGCCTGAGATAGTTGATTTTTCTTCCGTGATTGTCTGTGAGTATCATGCTCATTGATGATGCAAAGTTGATGAGAAGAAGATCAGGAGTCTGCTTTTTCTTTGTGTTTAAGCATTTTTTTAAACTCTGAGAAGAATTCCTGTACATTGTCAAAGTCTTCGCGATAGATTACACCAACACCTTGTGTGTATGGACTTTGCTGAGTGTTAGCCATTCTGAAGTCATTACTTTCATTGTACACTACCAGACGAATTTTTCCTTCTGAAGTGATTTTATATTCAATCCTGATATCACCGATCAGGTTGGTTGTATTTTGATTGCCTGCGGCGGTGCCGGTATTGCGTGAAACGCCGACATTGCTGCTGAGCGACAATCGTTCGTTAAACAATTGAGTGCTCAAGGCAAGTGCGATTTCTTCATTACTGATATCGTCACCCGGACTATAATTAAAACCAAGGTTGAAGTCATCACTGATTTGGCTTAGCCAATTGGATATCTGACTCGATAAAAGTTCGGTGCCATTGGCAGCGAAAGCATTGCCACCGGTATTCGGCGCAGCAGCAACATTGGGAGGACTCACAAATCTTCGCAGAACGAGCAGAGCGAATGCCTGGCGATTACGTTCCTGATCAGTACTGATAATAGCGTCAACACGACTGCGAGTTACCTGATCAACGGATGGAAGGTTGATTCCGAAATCAATGCCGGGATTAAACATCTTACCACTCAGATTGAGTACCAGGTTGATTGGAACACGTTGTCCACTTTTATAAGAGGGATCCTGAATGAGGTCATAAAGTGAGGCTGTCACTTTGTAGATCGCCTTGATATCAAGCTCTGCAGAGAATGGATCACCATACCAGCTAATGGTTCCGCCGGGACTGATCACAAATTCTTTGTTGATCAGGTTTTTCAAAGTGAAGAGATAATCTCCTCTGGTCAATTCAACAAGACCGTACATGTTGAAAGTAGAAAGATTATTAATTTCGAGGTTGACATGACCTTTCCCGCTGCCTTTCATGACGTCTCCTACACTTTCATCAAATATGATTTTGAATTCGGCCTCTGG
>JANOVT010000111.1:0-5425 GCA_031417525.1 Flavobacteriales bacterium
CTCACCCGGCTTGTGCAGATAGCAGCGATGGAGGAATAGCATTGATTATCGAACCTGATTCAGTTTCGCAAATCGAATGGTATGGTTTTGAAGGAAATTATTCAATTGACAATGTACCTGCCGGAAATTACTTTTTTGAAATGACAGATGTAAATGGGTGTGTTCAAACAGGAGAAATACAACTCATTGAACCGTTACCATTGAGTGTGGAAATATTCAATGAAACGATCTGTCCGGGCGAATTCGCAGATGTTGAAGTTGCTGTAACTGGTGGCACTGGTGCATGCACAATTGACTGGATGGACCTCGATCAAAACAATGTGCCGGTTGGGTCGTATGTTCTTACTGCTCATGACGAAAATAATTGTATGACATCTCTCGAGTTTGAAATAGAAAATTATCCCCCGCTGAACGTGGAGGCTTTTATTACAAATCCAATCTCCGGTTTTGACGGAAGCATAGATATTGAAATTACCGGTGGATTACCTCCTTACGATTGTGTATGGAACTCAAAGGATCATACATTGGATCTCTTAAATCTATTTCCCGGAATTTACCATTGTCTCATTACTGACGCAGCAGGATGTCAAACTACTTATAGTGCAGAACTGATAGGTTTAAGTCTGGAGAATTGTTTTGACCAAGCGCTTTTTTATCCAAATCCTTTTCATGATGTGCTGGTGATTCAAATGAATGATCAGTTGCCTTTTTTCATCTATGACAGTTTAGGAAAACTTGTATACTCCGGGACAAATCCGGCTTCTCGTGAAATCATAAATACCTCGGAATGGAGTATCGGTATTTATTTGATGAAATCAGAATCGATGACCATTCGACTCATCAAATCATAAAGCGAATAACTGCGTGATCGGGTATCGTCAGACGTTTTTGTTCTCATCTGGTTGCCTCATTTTTCTTAAATATAAAATAGAAATGTCTTTGTCATAAGAAATAAAATGCATTCTTTCGACGAACCTTAATTGAAAGCACAATATTAATTGTGCGGTTTTATAACCTTAACTATACGACGCTATGGAAGTATCCAACTTCTATCAGGACGTTTGTGTACAATGCGATTGTGTTGAAGACAGAAGCGAATGCTTCCGGGAAGAATCTGATTCTACTCAAAATTTTCTGACCTTAGTCAAATGTATGCTTTTGCATGCACCTGTATTTTTATTTCTTTTGTTGATTGGATTGACCTCGCGGGCGCAATTCACAGACGTGGCAACGTCACTGGGAGTTACTTACGAAAGTGATTTCGGATTCATGGTGGGCGCAAGTACTTACGATTTCAACAAAGATGGCTGGGATGATTTGACGCTTTGCACGAACAATCATGGCATCAGAACGTTTCAGAATAGTCAAGGGATTTTTGAAGAGATATTTCTATTTGATGATCTGCAGGGAATGTTCAAGACTGCAACCTGGGTCGATTTGGATAATGATGGTGACGCTGATTTTTTTGCTGTTGGAAATCAATCTTCATCCGTTCTTTTTCGCAATGAAGGAAATCTTGAATTTACAAATTTGACAGGAGGATTGAATTTGCCTATCTATGATGCGCGCAGCTATTCAGCGAGCTGGGGTGACTACGACAACGACTCTTATCTGGATCTCTATTTGTCCAATTATTACATGAATGGAACCATCACCAATTGGCTATTACACAACAATCAGGATTTTACCTTCACTGAGGTGGCTGTGGAGCTTGGCGTAGATAATGGTGTAAAGACTAGCTACCAAAGTGGCTTTTTTGATTACGATATTGATGGTGACGTCGACATTTTTGTTACCAATGATCGGTCATACGGCAATGCGCTTTATCAAAACAATGGAGATGGAACATTTACGGATGTATCGATTGAAACCGGCACAGGCACTATCATGGAAGCAATGTGTTTATCGTTTTCGGACGTTGACAATGATGGAGACTTTGATTATTTCGTTTCCAATACCGAAACAGGAAGTATACTCATGGAAAACAACGATGGTATTTACACAGATATCGCTGAATCGGCAAATCTTCAATGCCTGGGCACCGTTGCCTGGGGAGCGTGTTTTACCGATTACGATAATAATGGTGTGGATGATATCTATGTTGCGAATGTCAATCCGGGAAATTTTCAAAACGATCAAAATTACTTTTGCATCCAGGATGAAAATGGTGCATTCGAGATTGATTCATCCTCGTGTTTTGTAGACGATGATTTCAGAAGTTATAGTGTTGCAACGGCCGACTTCGACAACAACGGCTATGAAGATTTTGTGGTCACCAATGTTTGGCCAACTTCCGTCTCTTTATGGCAAAACGATGCCGGGTTTGAAAACAATTGGATCAAAGTGGGTTTAACAGGAACTGTCAGCAATGCGGATGCGATTGGGGCAACGATTAAAGTATTTTCAGCGGATCAGCTTGTAATGAAACAAATAACGTGTGGTGAAAGTTTCTTAGCTCAATGCTCGCAGTATGAATTGTTCGGATTTGAATCAGCAGAGGTTATAGATTCATTGCTTGTATTCTGGCCAAGCGGTTGGGTGGACAAATTTTATAATCTGAATGTCAATCAATTTTATGCATTCACTGAAGGCGAAACTTTTGTCGATGTATTTGAGTTTCATTATTTGATTTTATGCACTGACAGTATGCTCGTTTTGGACGCCGGAGTCTCCAATTTTTATGCATGGAACACCGGCGACACTCTGGCAACTATTGCTGTGAATCAGCCGGGCACATATTCAGTGCAGGTGGAGGGAAGTTTCAACATGTCGCATACCATTGAATTCGAGGTTTTAGAATTTGCTTTTCCTCAAATGGAGACCGCTGTGGTTGCTCCGAGTTGTTTTGGTGATGCCAACGGCAGCATTGAATTACTTGTGGATTCAATCATGATACAAAGCATCGAATGGAACAATGAGTATTCCGGAAATATGCTGAATGATTTGGCGGCCGGTGTTTATGCTTACGAATTGGTTTTTATAAATGGGTGCATTCTGCAAGAGGAAATAGAAGTGGAAGCACCTGAAATGTTGGATTTTTATTGTTTTTCAGATACAGTTTGTCAAAATGCATTTGCAGCAGTTCAATGGCTGGCAACCGGCGGAACTGAACCATACAACATCATGTGGAATGATATTGACCCTATGGCATGCGATGCCGGCGAGTATAGTTTGACCATGATGGATGGGCGCGGCTGCATCGATTCAACCTCTTTTAGTATCATTGAAATACCGTTGCCTGAAGTAATGCTGGAGTATGATCCTATATGCTTCGGAGAATATGCGATTCTTCATTATGAAGTCGTCAATGGTACTGGTGTGTATGTTTTCGATTTTGACGAATTGGATACTGAAAACGTGAGTCCGGGCGTTTATAATGGAATGGTATATGACGAAAACTTCTGTACCACTTCATTCGAATTCGAAGTGACAGAAAATCCGGAGTTGATCGTAACAAGTGAATTCATAAATGCTCAGGATGGAAATAATGGTATGATCACGCTCATGGTTACTGGCGGAATTCCGCCATACCAGTTTGACTGGAATGAGTCATCAACGGATTCCATTCTTGTGAATATTCCGGCAGGGAATTACTCGTGCACAATCACTGACGCGTTAGGCTGTTCTGCATTTGTTGAAATACAGATCATAGATTTGAATGTAGATGAAGTGAATAATGAACTTAAAATTTATCCAATACCTTTTGGCAAAGAAATTTTCTTTGACACTTCACAACCATTTGAATGCACTCTTTACGACACTCAAGGCAGACGAATCTTCTCTCAAAAAATCCGATCTGGTGTTTCGCAAATCGATACATCTCACCTCGAAACGGGCGTGTACTTTTTGCAAACCAATTACACCACGGCAAGAATTTTAAAGCAGTGATTCTTAGCTAGAAGTGAGAAGTGAGAATCACGCTATTCTCTCCTCTCACTTCTCACCTCTCACCTCTCACCTCTCTCCTCTCACTTCTCGCCTCTCAATTCCTTCCCACACAATTCAAATCCTCAAACGCCTGCTTCAATCTCGTGACAAAAGATTTCTCGCCTTCACGAAGCCAGACACGAGGATCATAGAATTTTTTATTCGGCTTTTCGGCGCCTTCCGGATTGCCAATTTGAGACATCAAATAATCTTTTTTCGTCAACACATAATCACGCACACCGCTCAGATAAGCATATTGCATATCGGTGTCAATGTTCATTTTTATAGCGCCATAACTGATCGCTTCACGAATTTCTTCTTGTGTGCTTCCACTACCACCGTGAAATACAAAATGAATCGGTTTGGCAGAAGTGTTGAATTTTTTCTGAACGTATTCCTGAGAATTTTTCAGAATAATTGGTTGCAATTTTACATTGCCTGGTTTGTAGACACCGTGCACATTGCCAAATGCAGCAGCAATCGTAAAACGGTTGGATATTTTGCTCATGTGCTCATAGGTGTAAGCAACATCTTCTGGCTGTGTATACAATTTTGAACTATCGATGTGGCTGTTGTCTACGCCATCTTCTTCACCGCCTGTAACACCGAGTTCAACTTCCAGCGTGATCCCCAATTTTTTCATGCGCTCAAAATACTTGCAGGAAATTTCGATATTCTCATGCAGAGGTTCTTCACTTAGATCCAACATGTGTGATGAAAAAAGTGAACGGCCGGTTTTTTCAAAATGAGCTTCACCATGCTCGAGCATTCCGTCCATCCAGGAGATAATGTTTTTCGCGCAATGATCTGTATGCACGATCACAGGAACACCATACTCCTTAGCCACCATGTGAATGTGCTGAGCACCACTCACCGAGCCAAGAATGGAAGCCTGTTGCGCATCATTCTTCAAACCTTTACCTGCGTAAAACGCTCCACCACCATTGCTGAATTGAATGATCACAGGAGAGTTCACTTCACGTGCCGTTTCCAGAACAGCATTCACGGTATTCGTACCAATGACATTCACAGCAGGCAATGCATAATTGTTTGCCAATGCATGATCAAAAATTTCGGTGACCTCGTCACCTGTAACAACTCCGGGTCTGAAACGCATAAATAGATTTATTTTGAGATTGAGGGCGCTAAGTTAATCGGGATTCATTGCCAAAAGGAGTTCGTTTCGCCGCCCCTTCGGAACACTGATATTTCGATAACGAGCTGCACAATTTGATTTCCATTCATGAATGTATTTTTCGGATTATCGGTTTAAGCTGCAGAGGCTTGAAACCACAAAATGCACAAAGGAATTTCACACAAAGTGCACGAAATGTTATTCCGTGGGTTGAGCACTAAATCCATTGACCGAACTGGTGATGACCATCAATTGCAATTCAGATAACGAGCTGTACAATTTGATTTCCATTCATGAATGTATTTTTCGGATTATCGGTTTAAGCTGCAGAGGCTTGAAACCACAAAATGCACAAAGGAATTT
>JANOVT010000112.1:0-7347 GCA_031417525.1 Flavobacteriales bacterium
GTCGACATGATATTTCTGTGGTCGGTATTTATGAAATTGCGCAGAATATTACTTTGTCTGCAACGTGGGTGTATGGCACCGGACAGGCTGTAACCTTACCACTCGCTGCGTATGCCATCGATGCTCACTCACCAACATTTAATCAAATGGTTTCAAATTCAGGAAATGGTTTGAGTTCCCACGCTCAAGACTACGGAGAGAAGAATTCTTTCCGCATGGCGCCTTATCATCGATTGGATGTTGCTGCACAATTCCGTAAGAAGATGAAACGATGTGAACGCACCATTGAACTTGGATTGTATAACGCTTACAATCGCTGGAATCCATTTTTCTACTATACCTCGACCGATATGAATGGGAATACGAAACTGAAACAGGTTTCTCTTTTCCCTGTCATACCAAGTATTTCATGGACCTACAAATTCTGAATATGAGAAAGCACATCTTTAAATTCATCGCAGGATTGCTCATTTTGATGAGCGTGGTTTCATGCGAGCGTGATGCCAATGTGGACATGCCCGAAGTAGAATCGAAAATTGTACTGCGTTGTTTTATTTCACCAAATGACACAGACGTCGTAGCACGTGTTACACAGTCTGATCCTGTGTTTGGATCTTCTTCGGTGGGCATCAATGAGCCTATCACAAACGTAGTCGTTGTCATTTCGGATGGCATTACTCAGGCGAATTTGATTTACCATGAATTTTCTCAGACCTATGTAATTCACCAAAGTGTTTATCCGGTGTTTCCTGGTCGTCAATACATGATCAGTGTCGTTGCACCGGGATTGCAATCAGTGAACGCAACTACCACCGTTCCTGCGGCTGCGCCGGTAATCAGTAGTTGGAATATTTCAATCGAGGACACCATCAATGCTGAGTTTGAGCAACGAATCAATGTGAATGGAGGATTGTATTGGTCCAATCCCATAGCAGATCCCGGATATTATGCTGTTCAAGTGAGCAGAGTAGAAGCCAGTCAATATTTTGAAGGGCAGTATGAGACGAACTCTTTTGATACTTTTTTCAAGAAGCTGGAAGAAGTTGAAGAACCTACACCAAGCTATAGCTTAAATCTGAGAAGTTCTTTCTACTTTCAGGGATATGTGGAACCATCAGATACCGCATACTTCGAATTGTACCTTTTAAATGTCAACTCAGATTATTACCACTTCAATCGTTCGATGGAAAATGCGATGTATAGTGATCCATTCACAGAACCATCCTTTGTTTACTCGAATGTGGTGGGTGGACTTGGTGTTTTTGCTGCGTATAATGGGGTGAGAAGTGTGTTGCATTAGAATTACGAGTGTCACCAGTATTCACACATCACTCTAGCCAATATTTTGAGAGCAATTCAACTGTGATCAATGGAATTGTTGAAATGAAAAAATCCGCTCTACGAATGGTAGATACGGATTTTTTAAGGCTATCGATTCTTCGGCTTCCAGCATCCAACCTCAAACCACTGTCCTCTGTCCTCTGTCTTCTGTCTTCTGCCTTCTGACTTCTGCAGTTATCTCACCACCACAAAACTCTTCATCTGCACTTCACCATTGGCGAAACTGCAACGCACATAATAGGTTCCACTTTCCAAATTGGAAGTGTTAATGCTCACGTTGTTCGGTGAGATGAATTTATTTGCAGAAATACTTTGTACTAAAGTTCCCACCGGACTCAACACATCCGCAGTTTTCAACTCACTTAAGCCAACATATCTTATGCTCAAAATATCACGCGTGGGGTTGGGGTATAGATAGAAAGTATCATTTTTGGGTATTTCCCTTTGATTTATTTGTGCCGCTGTTCTATCCGTTACAATTTCAGCAGATCTCTGGTTTGCATTATAAGAATTGCCGCCTATACCTGCGCAAAAATTTACTAAATCGGTCAGAGAAACTGGTGGTGTCGATGAAGATGTCTCTTCAATAAGGTCTTCAAGTCTGAGGGTAAATCCTGATGGTATTATCACATTACCATGAACAGTAATATTGTTCTCTGACTTGAAAATCACTTCATCGATGTCATTCGCTTTTGACTGATTTCCGGTGATTTCAATGAATGTAATTGCAGAAGGCGCAATAACAGGATTGGAGTTTGGTGGGTTCAAATATTCACCACCGGTCGAATTCATATCATTGATTGTCCAGTTTTTTTCGCCATAGTAGGCATTCTGCTGCAAGCCATAACTACCTATTGAATTCGGGTTGGATGTAGCTGACCAGCCAACAGCAAATTCACTGGTCACTTCATTTTGAGACTCATAATTCAACGGATAACGGACATGCTGAAAAACACTCAACGACCTATTCGGATTTTCCTGTACAGGAATTTCAAACAGTAAATCTATAAAGCCCAGACTCGCTTCGGCAAGATCTCCTTGCGCATAAGGGCTATAAAAAGTAACCTCACGATTCGTACTCGATTGTTTCTCATTGATGACGCCATTAATCACATTATGTGGATAATTACCACAATATCCATTGTCAGGACTTTGCCACCAGCATGACCAGCCATTTTGCTCAGGCAATTGGGTCCAATCTCTGGGATAGTCTCTCCAAACCTGTGACGTACTAGTTTTGAGTTCGAATACTTGAGTATTGAAATTATCGAGTTCAACATAGTTGCTTGAATACGAAAAAGTCTTAATGGTTTCATCACCTGCGTTGTAGTTATTGAGCAGTTCAGACTCATGTAAATTATTTATTACCGTCGAATAACTGAAGCCTGAAATCGTCGGTGAAATTTCAATCCAACGACTTATACCATACGGATAATCTGGGCTGCAAACAAAGGTAGAAGGCTCCTGCAAATTTGTTCCGTTGGGCGTGCAAACAATAATCGGATCTGGCGCATGATCATTGGTACTACCCCAAAGCGTTAGCGAAGCACTGACTTTGACATCAGTCGTCTGAATATTCAAAGCGGGATTGTAGACAATTTTCAAAGGCTCACTTAGTTTGAATCGATAAGTGTTTTTGTTAACGGAAGATGTGATACGTTCGGTAACAAAGGGACCTTGTATATTACCATTAGGTCCCTCACAGTCACAACTCGGACTCAAATTGCAATATGTATTCACCCACGGAGCGCCTTCCTGAATTTCCACATTGTGAAAGATATCCAACTTCGGTTGCTCCAACACAGCAAATAATCCCAGCACTTCATTGTAAACCGGATAATTCTGTGCATTCACACCTTCAAATGTTACGTCATTTTCTTGAATGGGATAGGTTCCCGGATTGAGAAGGTTCGCAGCTGCTGCTGTACCGAATGCATCTGTATTTAGAACAACATCAGAACTCGTATATGCGCTTGAAGGTGTAATGCTGAATTTGTTTTCGTTAGTTCCTGTTTGAATTGCTGATGAAGAAAAGCTTTGTGCCGTTGGAAAATGCTGCTGGCAGAATGCCATAAGCTGCTCCAAGTTCAACGTGTAGTGATAGTTGCCCGGATCATAGCTCCAACTTGAAGCAGGCAATATGCCCCATGTCATTTCTACATCGCTGGTGAAATCTGCAACCACACCACTCGTTGCAAAACCCCATTGATTGCGCATATCCATTGCATATTGTGCAGCAGCATTTATTTCCGTTCCGCTTATCACGTTGGTTTCTGCATATGCTACTGTCTCCAGCAATGCAAGCGATGAGTAAACCCAATTGAGCCAGTCTATGTTATATCCTTCGCTGGCCATCCGCACAATGTATTTCTCTGCAACCACCCGCGCATACTCTACATTCTCGGCCATTGCGTAAAATGTAATCATGCGAGGTCCAACAGGTATTATCGTGTTTTCCTGATTCAAACCATCACCGTCTCTCAAATGAATATTTACCTCTGCAAAATCATCATTGATTATTTCAATCTGACTTGATTCAATTGGTGTAAATACTAACTGAAGTCGGCTATCATAAAGACAATTGCAAGGATCATAAGCTACTTGAAAGTCCACATGAAACCATTCGTTGTGGTTAGTGGGCAATATGCAATACGATGTCACTGATGCGACATCAGTAGTTTGATCCATTGTGCGATCCGTACCATTGTTAAACCGAAGTAAGCCCGATACATAAGGAGCGTGAACAATGTCAAAACCAAGCGTCACCGAAACCTCAGAAAAATTGGTTTGTACGAATTTGCAATTACCGAAAACGCGTACGATGCTTTTGTATTTGTTGTAGAGTATTATGTATGGCATATTACTGTTCTGGCTTGAGTAGGTCGTGCCATCTGGGTATCTCCCCAGATTGATAAACAACAATTCCCATCCATCTTCTGGATGCACATCAAGTTCAGAAAGGTCAGCTTCCATAAGATAATGGCATAAAGCGTTGTCATCATTGTATGGATTCAACATTGAACTGATGGAAAAGTAATCGCTCATATTGGTCAAAGGGATATCAAATAGTACATTATTGACAGCCTCTTGAAACCAATTGAACTCGTTTATGAAACTTGCCTCTGGTGCAGTAGGATTGCTTGGAGCAAATGGATTAGTACTTATGTTTTTTGGAGGGCAGACCTCGTTTTGCGCTAAACAAAGATTATTAACAAGAAGAAGAGAGATCGTAAGAACTACTGAAGTTTTCATTTTTGAACTTTTTTAGTTTATTCGATGGCCTTTGAATAAGTGTGAACTCCTCGGTGTGTTCAAGGTATTCGTTTCACTGATAGAATACGAAACAGTGATTTTGTTTTTAGTACTGTCCAAGAAGGCTGAACCAACAGGATTGTAACAGAATGTAGGAATGTTGTCGAATTGAATGTAGTTATCAACTAGGTGGCATTGCCAACTAAAGCACGTATCAAGTATATCAGGATTTAATCCGATAAACCCAACATTATTCCCACAAAACGGATAGTCATTGAGGTCCGGCAATAACTCCACAACGAATGAATCCAGAGGGCTTTCATCCCATGCACCATAGTACTTACCCCAAATTGAAGCATCGCAACCAACTTTAGGCACAACGGTTTTTACCAGAGTGTCTAATCCATTGTCATTGGGAAAACAGCTTGTGTTGGGTGTGCGCGTGACTGAAAGTTTCAGAGGGATTGATTGACCAACAAATTCAAAACCGAAATTGAAAGTGACATCGCGTGTGTAATAATTATCAGCACCAATTATCCAATGGTATTCGCAGCTATCCTGCAACGCATGGAGTGTAATGTTTTTATTGTAAACGCAGTCATGATAGAACTGAATTAGGGTATCAGCCGTTAATCCGGGCAATAGACTTTGATACATGACGAAGTCTGCGTTTGTTAGAACAGCCCCCGCACACGGGTTAATAGGAATAGGTTCAACATAATTTGAGCACTCAGGATTTGTTGGATCATCACAATCTTCTTTGCAACGGTTGCAACTGACAACAATAGACAACATCAGGAAGAAAAGCATGGTCTGCACATTTCTCCTTTTGCGTTGTTTCATTTCTTTCAACATAATCTTTAAGTTTTGATTTTTATTTCTCCGACATCGTCAAAAGAAGTTTCTCCATTTTCAATTCCAACTCAAAGAGGCGCTTTTCAAGTTCGTTGTTTTTCAATTGTTCTTCGCTGAGTTCTTTTTCGAGATGGAGAATATAAAGTGTATTTTCTTCACTTCTTTTCAAAAGCGAAGTACTCATCGTGGCGAGGTCAAATCCTCCTTGATCGTTCACTTCTTTCTCGCTCAACATTTCTGGCAGGTGGTGATGCAGCGAGATGTATGCTTCCAACTCTGCAAGTGGCATCAAATGATAGTTATCCGCAAAAACATAGTCACACCAGCCGGGATTGTTCACCCGCACTTCGCACCCACGTATTCTTCCGGCAACATCTAATAAATAGGCAGCATCAGGTGCAAGGGTGCCTAATCCTACTTGACCAGAAGGAAAAAACACACTGTTGCTCAACAACAATTCTGTGGCTTTGGTCTTTCCCACAACATCAAGCATGCAATTCGCATCCGGTGAAAGCGTACCTAATCCTACTTGACCGGAAGGAAAGAACACGCTGTTGGTCAACAACAATTCTGTGGCTTTGGTTTTTCCCACAACGTCTAGCATGCAATTCGCATCCGGCGAATTGGTTCCTATACCTGTCTGCCCGCTGGCAAACATGACGCTATTGGTGAGAGTCAGTTCCTCACCATTGATGCGGCCTGTTACGTCCAGCTTGATATTCTCGTCCGGTGCCACATTGCCGATGCCTACTCGTCCATCGTTCTTCACCACAAAAGCAACGTCTCCAAACTGCTCTACTTCAATTGCATTTACATCGGTTTGTGTTGTTTGAACTTGCAATCCAAACGTTCCTTCACCTTGTGTTTTTCTGATCATGAATCCATTTTGATCTTCTGTAGCTAATCGAAGGCGAGCGTCGGAAAGGGTATTTCCGGAACCAAAAAAGTCAATCTGCCCCCACGCATTCAACTGGATTTTGGCATCCATATTTTTAATAATCATCTGAAGTTTGTCTTCACACAAAAAATAGCATCTGTCACCACGAACCCCTACACGAAGTCCATCGTTATATGCCATTCCGGATTCCAGATTCGTAAATTGTATCATCGACTCGGAGCCGTTATCAGGATTCGGGTCGGTGGTACCATGAGGAGGTGCTATATAATAAGGAGTGGCGGCCGTGCTATGAAGTTGTAGGGTGTAGTTGGGCGTATCCGTTCCGATACCAATGGTTGTCCGATCGTTGTCGGTGCCATGTATATACATTCTCCGCTGACCATTTGTGATAACTTTAAGTGCAAAATTGTTGTTCAGGTTCGATCCCAAAACAGATGTATTGGTAATGTTGTTGTTCCCGGCCGTTTCCCACTGCGCATTTATTCCAAAGGAAAATAGGGAAAGTAACAGGATGGTCAATCCTTTATAAAGGGCAAAATCTAAATTACTTAGAAGAGGAACCCGGAATCTGAAACCTGAAACCTGAAACCTGAAACCTGAAACCTGAAACTGGTTTGCAATGTATGGATTTTTCATTTGGATAAAAGTATTAATGTTGCTCAAATGAAAGTATAATTTGAATCACTTGTATATTATTTTTCAAAAAACTTATGCCATATTCATATAACAAAAAAAATGAGGTAATTGAAAAAGGAATACTTTCGCCGACTTTTTATAGCCATGGTATTTGAACGGAATTATTCATGATATCAATCCATTTGCTTACTGAGAATAATTGACGCGTCAAAAGAGTATTGTTGATTCATTTTTTATCCGAACTGTCATTTCTTTAGAATTTGAAAAATGATCCTTTGCAATGACCCCAACAGGTTCTTCGCTTCGCTCAGAATGACAGCAAGACAAATTATTTGGGTGGCACTGATGGCGGCGAAGCCGCCATC
>JANOVT010000113.1:0-22067 GCA_031417525.1 Flavobacteriales bacterium
TCCTGAAAGGCGTCACCGATACTTCAAAATTGTTGCTATCCAATTTCTGTATCATCTCATTTACAACATGCAGTTAGTTTGCTATTCCAACTACTTCAAGGCACAAACAAAGTTCTCAAAGGAATTTCACACAAAGAACACAAGTTCTTCATCGTGTCATTTAATGATTCTGCGAAGAAAGACATCATCGATTCTGAGTAAATTGAAATGCCATAAAACGCCTTAGTCTTCTAGCGAAGGCTTATGAGATCCGCGGGTGAGTCGCTGCCATGCGAGCTTTGCAATGACAACCTATTCCGAGTAAAAAAAAGCGAAACCCTTTGTGATTCTTCGTGTGAAATTCCTCTGAGAACTTGCTTGCCACCATGTGGTGGTTTCAAGGCCATGTGACTTAAAACGTTAATCCGAAACATAAATAACAGATTGCGCATAAATCAGCAACCCATTTAGGTTCTTAAAATCTAATCATGAAACTTCTTGACGCCCGCATTGATCGGAATGGGCAAGGAATTTTCCGAAGGTGGAATAACACAACTAAACCTGTCGACATAAGCACAATAAGGATTGTAACAATAATTGAAATCAATGGTCATATACTCGCTGATTTCTTCCGTGGTATAGTCCAGATAACGACCACCACCGTAAGTGGTAAAACCATTTGATTTATCCGAAAAAGCCAGCATCAAATGATTGTTTAGTTCGGGACGAGCTTGATCTGCCATCTGATATAAAGTGAGTTTACACTTTTTTCCATTGAGTTTAAAACTGAGAACACCATAAGGTCGATAAGAAGGAGTGCGGGTTCCAGATGTTTTCAACTGAACAACATCCGCATTTTCGATTGCCCTAAATTTTGCTTTCACGCGATAATTTTCATCGACATCAAAATAGTCAAGACCATGAAATGTTGCTAGTTGTTCCGCAGTCAATATGGTTCTCGCTGTATCCGAGAACTCTTCATCGGTTTCCTTTCGATGTGTAAGCACTTTATCACGATAGGATTGTGATAAAATTTCTGATGGGAAAAACCAGATTGTAGTAAGGAGAATTAGAATTGTACGTATCATAACTTTTTTCTTCAAAAGCAGTAAAACCTGCTCAAAACTATTGCAGCTTATGAAATTTTTGTACTTCGCTGTTCTAATATTAACATTTCAAATTAGTAGTGCACAGGATATCAAACCTTTGGATTACGCTTCCTTTTATCAAAAACACAAAGTAAAAACGCGAGAATGCTACGAAGTGAAATACAAAGGAAATAACGCATCTGATTCCGTTCACCTCGGTTCTGAAATTTTTAATGCATCCGGATTGCTCATCAACTACACTGAATACTACGCCAAAGGTCAAAAGATGGCAGAGTATCATTACGAATACGACGCGAAAAACAAATTGATCCGCAACAGCATCCAATTGGTGTTTAATGACTGGAAAGAAATGGAATTCAAACTCACATTTGATGCAAAAGGCAAATTAATAAAGCGAGAATTACCAGAGACCATTCCAAGCTTTTGGACAGCTGAATCCTATTTCTACAATACTTCCGGAATTCTTGTAAAGAGTGAGCAGTGGTATTCAGTTGACGGTAAATCGCAAGTGATGTCTCACAAAGATTATCCGTCGAGTCTTGTCCCGAAAGAAAATTCGTTGAGTTACATTTATGATCCGAAAGGAATGTTGATACTTCATCAGGTTTATCAAAATGGAAAAGTGAGCACGGCATTCAAGTATGACTACACTCATTTCTGAGAAGCCTTCATTTCAATTGTAGAATAAATCCTTCGGACGTTGTTGCGTACACTTTATTAGTTCGGACAATGACAGAAAGTAGATCGGGTTTTCCCTCCACGCTATAACACTCCCAAGTCTCGCCGTTGTCAAAGCTTTCTCCAAAAGCACCTTCGTTGCCAACGGATATCAAATGACTTCCTTCGATGGCAATACGATTCCAATTTGTCCGGTTACCAAAAGGCTTATTCGTCTTATCAATGACCTTCCAGGTATTTCCTCTGTCATTGCTTTTATAGATGCCCCCGTTATATGAAACCCCAATAGCATCCGCATCACCGGTTGCAACGGATGAAGTCATAAAGTCGTTTTTAAAAGTGGAAGGAGTGAAGTCGTTCAAATTCCCTTGCACCACCAACACACTGCCATGACCAGTCGCAATTGCATGAGCACTGTCGAAAAATGTCATGTCGCGGTATTCGTGTTGTTGAAAGATGTAATTCCATGAATGACCGGCATCTTTCGTTTCATAGATCACACCCTCACCGAGATTTTCGCCACCACAGAAATACCACAAACTATCATTGACCAGATGAATGTCTTTGATGCCCGGCCTATCCTCTTCATGCACCGGAACTTGATCTCCGAGCCAATAGAATGTCCATGTTTTACCTCCATCCAACGTTTGCCAGAGATGCAAAAAATCTCCACCGGCTAATCCTTGTTGATCATTGAGAAAATCCAAACAATAAACACTGCGGGGAAACTCTGTTTCAAATTTTGTCCAGGTCAATCCTGCATTTTCTGTTCGCATAATGACACCTTTTGAATCTCTGATTCCACCACAGACCATCCAAATCGAATCACTCAATAATTCGATGTCATGAATTAAAATTCTTTCACCGATATCAAAACTTTCGAGAGGAAGAATTGATTTTGACTTTTCCTTCTTGCACGAAACCACAAAAGAAGCTGAAAGACCAATCATACACAACCAACATATACTTTTTGTAAAAACCTTCATGCCAATTGGATTAAGACAAAACCTCAGTAGCATCGCGATAATCGTCCATCGTATTGACATTCATCAGCCGATCAGGATGTGAAGATTTGATCACGAGTGAGTTTGAATTGATCAAGACTTTTCGTGGACAAGAATAACCTTGAGCAACAAATTGCATGATTACGGGATAAGATTTAGGTTCCCATATCGCTATAAGTGGTTCGGGAAATTTGTCGTGAGGACTCAGAAAAGCTGTTGCCGTGTGTGAGTGAATCCTGGCAGTAATCAACTCTTCCAGATCATCTTCAGTTACTAGCGGTAGATCACAAGCGAGTACAAAAAACGCTTCATCCGGATACGACATAAATGCAGAAATGATGCCTCCGAGAGGTCCCATGTCAGAGATCCGATCGACGATCACATCACAACCTTTGCTCTCAAAAAACTCACGTTGATCTGGACGGCATGAAATATAAGGTTTGATATTTTTTCGTAAAAACATATTGTAGACATGCAGAAACTGTTCCTCATCGTGATAACGCATCACCGTTTTGTCTTTGCCCATTCTGATACTCCTGCCACCTGCCATAATCAAAGCCGACAAATGAGGTGGTTGCAAAAATTCCGAAACAATAAATGTTTTCAGTTCTTCATCATTATTCAGAATGGCAACATTGTCTAATGGCAAAAGATCAGGAATATTCCCTTTTGAAATATTTTCACGATTCAGGTTAAGAACAGCAACTACGTGAGTGAGCTGATCCGCTCTTCTTCTTAATGAATCTTCCTTTGCAGAATTGCATATGACTAATTGTTTAGCAGCCTGAAAATGATTGCCATTCACAAGCATAAGATCAACATGTGACAAATCAGTTCTGTGCTGATACACATTATCCGGGAGTTGTTTCTCAATCAGAAGAACATCCGACTTCCTTTGCCAATGAGAGCCTGTAAATGTTTCTGTATTTTCATGATGATCAGCATCCGCAAATCCGACATTGTACTCCGGAAACAACGACCGGATTCTTTTTACAATAGCGGCCACATCTTCGCATGTAGTGCCATAAATGGCCACTTCATTTCGGGAAAAATTCCCGAGGTTGGCCTTCTGAAGATCGCCATGCTTTTTATGTTGTTCTTTTGAAATCATTCTTACCCCCCGTTTTTTCAATCAACTTAATTTCCCGAATGACAATATCATGCGACAAAGCCTTGCACATATCGTAAACGGTTAGCGCCGCAATGCTGGCACCAGTCAAAGCTTCCATTTCTACACCTGTTTTCGAATCTATTTCAGCGATGCATGTAATGATAGCTTCATCACCCGATATTACAACGCTAAGGTTCACGGCATCAAGTCCCAACGGATGACACAAAGGAATCAAATCTCCTGTCTTTTTTGCCGCCATGATGCCTGCGATAATCGCAGTAGCAAACACAGGACCTTTCGCAAGTTGCAATTCGTTGTCGATCAATTTAGCCCAAACAAATTCCGGCAATGAAATACGTGCCTCAGCAACTGCTCTTCTGCGCGTTATTGGTTTGGCAGAAACATTCACCATAGTTACGTTACCATGCTGATCAACGTGTGTCATTTCACTCATCAGCGCGAAGATATTCGATGCTGTCGACTTATACAGACTTGTATCTTGATTCTTTTTCAAATGCGACTTGAAATTTTCATGAGGAACATGCAATTTTGCCTTGAACAACGAAAAGATCAGATGAAAAAAGCAATACTCTTCACCCTTGCCCTATTTACCGGTTATGTAATACAGGCACAATATGCACTTGCCAAAGGCGATAAACAAGTCAATGCCGGGGTAGGATTCTCCGGATGGGGAGTCCCGATCTATGTTGGAATGGATTTCGGTGTTGATACGGATATATCAGCAGGTATTGAAATGTCGTATCGGAATTATGGCTATCGTTACATGTCAACCAGGTATCATCAGTCAGTGATCGGATTCGCAGGAAACGCGAACTATCACTTCAACGGGATCACAGATATCCCAACACAGTATGATGTGTATGCCGGACTCAATGTTGGGTTTTATGTTTGGAGTGATGTCGGTGACAACCGCGGTGGACGTAACTCCGGGCTTGGTCTTGCAGCGCAAGTTGGTGGCAGGTATTACTTCAACAGCAAAACCGCGATCAATTTGGAATTTTCAGGAGGAAATGTTTTTGGAACTAAACTCGGAATCTCCGTTAAAATCTGATCATTCATTAAAGATGAAAGTGTCCTCATTTTATCAGTTGGGAAAAGAGGAACGTGCAGCACTTGTGCTTCAAATGCGGCAGACCATTCATCGGGAACTGGCTGAAAACAGCAAAACTCAAATCATCGCCTTTTGTTCTGATGTCGATACTTACATCCGCAAAAATGCCTATATCGCCCTGGGCAGAATATTTTTTGCTCATCCACACCTGCAACTTCCCATTCTGAAATTCTTGGATGAATGAAGAGCTACATCACATCCGTCAGACAGCAATCAATTCTGCCGGTGAAATTGGCAAAAAAGAATTTGGGAAAATTGTGCATCTCATGGATATCGGGCTTTTTGATAAGCATCATACGGTGCGCAATGCAGTGATTGGATCCATTAAAAAAATGGGCGAAGTCAATCCAGAACCAATGTTGGCTTGGGCCAGAAAATATTTGCATCATCCGGATAAAGAAATCCGCAGGGAAATATGTCATGGCATCGAACTCAGAGGCAGAACACATCCCGAAGACATTCTTCCTCTGTTGAAAGAACTCCAATTCGATAAAACTTCACGCGTCCGAAAAACCTTAGTTCATGTGATTGGTCAGATCGCATACAAGAAAGGGTGTCTGGAAACAGTCATAAAAACCATTTCAACCTGGGAGAACAAAGCTCTGGTCAACGACGCGATTGCTGAAATCATTGATGTCCATGAACGATACCGAAATTTCTCCTATCACACTCAGGACGAGGCCCGCAGATATATTACGAGCATAAATCTGTCACATTAAATAGTAGATTTTCCACCAATGGTAAAAGCAAGAGTCACTACTGCGTTAATTTCGTCAGGTTCAACATAAAAATCATCATGATGTCAAAACTTCTTTTCACAGCAATCGCTGTCTTTTATTTCTATGCTTCACCCTTGAAAGCACAAACCGGACTTACCAATGAACTCATCTGGAAAGGTGGCGAATTCAGTGGTGAATTTGTTAGCGGTCTCAGCAGCATGAATGACGGACTTCATTATACAAGCACAGATGCGAGTGATGCTTTCGGTACGCGGATAGTAAAATACAGCTATGCAACCGGGCAAGAAGTGAGTGTCATTGCAACTTCAAAAGACATTTTTGGAGAAACAAGCTCTGTCATCGATGGTTATGAATTCAGCAAGGATGAAAAACAATTGCTGATCCAGACAGAAACAGAAGGCATCTACAGATATAGCTTTTCGGCAAACTATTATGTATACAATACAGAGACACGCAAAACTTTTCCACTCACCGATTTCAAAAAAGGCAAACAGATGCTTGCCGATTTTTCACCTGATGGAAAAAACATCGCGTTCGTAAGAGCCAACAACATTTTTGTAGTCGGAGTGGATTCAAAAAAAGAAACACAGGTAACTTCTGATGGGGTCATCAACAATGTCATTAACGGTGGAACTGATTGGGTCTATGAAGAAGAGTTTGCCATTTCAAAAGGATTTGAATGGAGTCCGTCCGGTGATCGCATTGCCTATTACAAATTTGATGAAAGTGCCGTCAAACAATTCTCGATGGATATGTTCGGCGGACTTTATCCCGAGCAACAACAATTTAAATATCCAAAAGCAGGTGAAGCCAATAGCGTGGTGAATATCTACATCTGGGATATGAACTCCGGAGCCAATAAGCCCGTGAACACAGGTACAGAAAAGGACCAATACATTCCACGTATCAAATGGACGCAAGACAACAATAAACTCTGTGTGATGCGCATGAACAGACATCAGAATAAACTTGAATTTTTACTGACAGATCTGACACAGGTTGCACCCTTTGTCAACGAAACCAAAATCATCTTTTCTGAAACCGCCAATACCTATATCGATATTTCGGATGCACTTACATTCTTGAAAGACGGCAGTTTTGTATGGATGAGCGAACGGGATGAATACAATCATCTTTATCTGTTTGACAGCAATGGTAATATGAAAGCACAATTGACAAAAGGTGCCTGGGACGTGATTGATTTTTATGGCATTGAAGAAAACTCCATGACGGCATTGTTCAGCAGCAGTGAAGTGAGCTCGATGGAAAAACACATTTATTCTGTCAACTTCAAAAAGAAAATTTCCAAACCTGCGAAACTGTCTACACAAAAAGGCACGAATGACGCGGATTTTAGCAAGGGATTCAAATATTACATTTTGACACACAGCGATGCGAATACTCCTGCAGACATTTCGTTGTATGATCAGAAATGCAAACTGATTCGTGTTCTAAAAGACAACGCTTCTTTAAAATCCCGCTTGGAAAAATACAAGCTGACGAAAAGGGAGTTTTTCACTTTTAAAAATTCGAACGGTACCGATTTGAATTGTTGGATCATGAAACCATCCAATTTTGATCCGGCCAAAAAATATCCGGTTCTGGTGGCAATCTATGGAGGTCCCGGTAGCAATACTGTAATTGATCGCTTTGATGGAAGGAATATGCTTTGGCATCAACTGCTTTGTCAGGAAGGATACATTGTGGTGAGTTGCGATCCTCGCGGCACACAATACCGCGGTCGCCAGTTCAAACACAGCACCTACATGAATCTAGGTAAACTGGAGACAGAAGACTTCATCGATTTTGCTAAATACCTCGGTACTCAAAGTTATGTGGACAATGCACGAATCGGAATGCAGGGTTGGAGCTATGGCGGTTACATGACCTCTTTGTGTATGACTAAAGGAGCTGACTATTACAAAGCAGGCATTGCAGTTGCACCTGTCACCAATTGGAAATACTACGACAGCATTTACACAGAACGCTTTTTAAGAACTCCACAGGAGAATAGCGGTGGTTATGAGAACAACTCACCGATCAACTTCGTCAACGGTCTCAAAGGAAAATTCCTGCTGGTGCATGGCAGTGCAGATGACAATGTTCACTTTCAGAATTCAATGGATATGATTACAGCGTTAGTCGCTGCCAACAAACAATTTGACATGTTTGTGTATCCGAACAAAAACCACAGTATTTATGGAGGCAATACCCGACTGCACTTGTTTACCAAGCTAACAAATTTCTTGAAAGAAAATTTGTAACTCTATTCGTTGACCTTCATTGCCGTCGCATGGATTTCTGTTTACCTCAAAGACAAACAGTTGCATTTTTCCTACCACTGCTGCAAGTAAATGCTGGATGGAAGCAAGAGATTTATTCAATGCATTAATCAATGGCCTCATTCATCGCCTTCTGAAGAAGACTGATTCGGTCCACCTTGAAAATGTTTGGTCATCCAGCGGTCGTTCGACGATTGTTTCCTCATCAGCGCGGGATGCGAAGGAGTATCCGCCAATCGCGGATCAGCCATCAATTTGAGTCTCGTAATTTCTGATACTTCAATGGTGATCGCTCCGAATTCTTCCATCACTTTGCCGATGATGTGAAACAATCCCCAGCCGGAAACCGGGAATTGACGTGCCGCCGGAGGAAAATGCACCGTGTCGATAAAATGACCGGAACGGTCCAGAAATGTTCCGAAGAACATGCTTTCACCTTTTGAAGTGCTGGTGGGCTTCAATGTTACTTTGTAACCAATGGTTGAAATTGTTTCGCCGATGTGCGCGCTAAAATCGGCTGCCTGCATCTCCTGAAGATTCATTGCAAGTTTGCCTTCAATCAGATTCCTTTCAATTAATTCAAATGGATTGCAAAGTGGAAAACCTATAAGTTCGAGTTCATCGTATGCGTCTTCCAACCAATGATGCTCAAGTTTAGGTAAGGTCGCATCTGTTCTTGTCGACTCAAAAAGTTTATGTACCGGATCGGTCGTTTTTGTTTTTCCCAGACGAAAATGCAATTGCCACATCAACTCCTTTTTTCCCAAACCCGTAAAACGCAATGCTCCGGCGCGTGCAAGAAGGACACATTGATCGAGACTGATCTTTACCCGATCCAAAAAATCATTGAGATCAACAAAACGTTTTTCTTTGCGCGCATCAATGATGTGAAGTCGCGTGTTGTGCTCTAGTTCTTTGATCATTTCCATACCCAATGTGATGTTTTTTCCGAAAATGACCGCACCGTCCATAGAAGTATTCACACATGGAGCATGAATTTTCGCTCCATGCATGCGTGCTTCGTGCACATAAATTTCAGTTCGAAAAAAACCTCCATAGTTATTGATCGTTGCGGTCATGTACTCTAATGGGAAATAAGCTTTCAGAAAAAGACACTGATAACTTTCAACAGCATAACTCGCACTATGACCTTTTGCAAAAGCATAGCCGGCAAAACTTTCCACTTGACGCCACACTTCATTCACCAATTCGACAGGATGGCCCTTCTCTACTCCACCTTGCAGAAATCTTACACGTGCCTTTTCAAATTCATCCCGTCCGCGAAATTTTCCACTCATACCACGACGAAGAACATCCGCTTCACCCAATGAAAGACCAGCGAATTCATGCGCTACTTTGATCACGTCTTCCTGATACACCATCACGCCGTACGTTTCAGGCATCAGGCGCAACAAAGGCTCGGGTGCTTCTTTTCTTTTCTCAGGAATGCGTTCACGTAAAATGTATGCTCGCATCATTCCGGAAGAAGAAACGCCGGGACGAATCACCGAACTTGCAGCTACCAGTCCCAGATAATCGTGCGTCTGAAGTTTGGTAAGTAACATGCGCATCGCCGGTGATTCAACATAAAAACAACCAAGTGCCTCTGCCCTTCTCAATAAATTATTACAATTTTCGTCGTGTTTAAAACGATTGATGTCATGAATATCGATGTCACTTTTTTCCGGTTGATTGTATTGAATGATAGAAAGTGCATCCTTGATTTTTCCGAGTCCACGTTGTGAGAGAATATCCAGTTTGTTGATGGCGATATCTTCCGCCTGATGCATATCAAATTGCGTGGTTGGAAATCCTTTGGGCGGCATAAATGTCGCACCATAATAGTATATAGGCTTCTCCGTGATCAACACACCACACGAGTGAATGCTGATGTAGTTGGGAAAATCTTTGAGGTAAGCTCCATACTGCAATACCAGTTTTTGCATCTGATCTAATTGATCGTGTCTGAATTTGCCATCACTCAGCATATCAATTTCTGATTTGGGCAAACCAAACACTTTCCCTAATTCCCTCACCACCGCAGAATACTGAAACGTATTGAATGCACCCAACAAGGTCACATTTTTAAATCGTTCAAAAATGTATCGCGTGATGTCTTCGCGATCACGCCATGAAAAGTCCATATCAAAATCAGGAGGATTTTGACGAAATAAATTGATGAATCGTTCAAAATAAAGATCGAGTTCCAGTGGATCAACATCTGTAATATTGAGCAGATAAGCCACCATACTGTTGGCTCCGCTGCCGCGACCCACGTAGTAATAATCCATGCGTCGCGCGTAGTTCACAATATCCCAGTTCACCAAAAAATACGATACGAACTTTTTCTCTTTGATGAGTTCAAGTTCTTTGGCAAGTCTTGCCATCACTGCTTCATTTGCATCGGGATATCTGTAAAGCAAACCATCGGCGCATAATTTTTCGATGAGTTTATTGTCCTCTTCTTGAGTGCCTGTGTAGTAGATCAGATTTTTATGTTCATCGCTTTGAAATCCAAAATCAATTTCACACAGCGACATCAATTGTTTTGTGTTCTCTAACAGAGAAGGAAAATCTTCGAATGCCATTTCAATTTCCTGAACACTCATCAATACATCATCCGGTTTTCCTTCTTCCTCTTTGGACAGTTTGCTCAACAGTGTATTATTCGAAATGGCTCTCAGCAAACGGTGCGCATTAAAATCGCGTTTGTTGCGAAATGTTGCAGGCTGCATCACCACCAATTTGTGCTCATGATTTTTCCATTCTGAAAAACGCAATCGTGGAATATCTCGCGCTGCTACTCCAATAAATTCATGATCGGCAAGCGGCATATCTGTTGGCTTGACTCCGGCTCTGGACAAAGGATCGAAAGGATAAATCACAAAAGCATTTTCAAAAAGCGGAGCTCGTTTTTCAAATTCAGATTCTGCATGTAAGTGAATGGAAAGATGTTCGCATATCTCCGCAAATCCATCACTGTTTTTTGCGATGGCCACGTATTGTTGTTTCACGCCATTTCGAAAATCAATTCCGGCAATGGGTTTAATTCCATATTTCGGCGCAATCCGTGCGAATTCGATGATTCCTGCGGTGCAATTGATATCAGTCAGCGCGAATGGTGTATGGCCAAATTCCTGCGCAAGAGCAAGCAGATCTTTTGGTTCAATGGTGCCGTATCGGACGGAATAATATGTGTGATTGTTGAGCATTTAGAGCCTGTTTAAAATTATATCAATTGGCTTGTTACAGGTCATTTTAGCGCCTGCTTCGTTATTTTTTTTCTCCATAGGAGGGGCTATGTAGAAAAAAAATGCCTTGCATGCACTAAAATCCCCAAGTAACAATCTCAATCATAAAATCTTAAACAGGCTCTTAAATTCACTCTGCACTCTTTTACAAAAAATATCTTGAGTGAATTATTGTCGTCTGTTGGCTAGAAGCGGCGGTGCGCTGCCATTAAACGGATTCCATCGCCCGATGGATTTTGCCTGCATACCCGCAGCACTCATCACCGCACGATCGCCGAATTTTTCGCGCATCTTGTCCATCGCCTGATAGAGGTTGATGCGTTCTTCAGTATCATCAAAAAGATTGATTTGATATCCACCGCCCACCAGATGACTGAACTTCACTCCTACCAGTCGCACGAGTAAACGACGATTGTAAAGCTTATCAAAAAGCTCAAGCACTTTGGGTACCAGCAGGTGATCTGCCGCCGTGTATGGAATGCGACATTGTAAAGTCTGCGTTTGAAAATCGGAGTAGCGAACCTTCATCGTCACGCACGAAGTCAATTTATCCCCACGCCGCAACTGGAATGCAAGATTTTCTGCAATGGCGAGCAGAATGCCACGCAGTTTCACTACATCGATGGTGTCCTTATCAAACGTTCTTTCCGTAGAAATAGATTTGCGTTCCTGGTATGGGATGACCGGAGAATTGTCGATGCCATTGGCCTTTTTCCAGATGCTCACACCATTTTCACCAAAAGCATTTTCCATGAGTTGAATGGGCATCTCCTGCACAGTCACAATTTTACTCACGCCCATATTGCGCAGCGTCTGGTAGGTTTTATCGCCGACCATCGGAATTTTTTTGATGGAAAGCGGTGCTAAGAAAGGTTTTTCTTCACCGGTAAAAATCCGGCGCTGATTATTTGGTTTTGCCTCGCCCGTCGCCACTTTGGAAACTGTTTTATTCGCAGAAAGTCCAAAAGAAATCGGCAGACCTGTTTCCCGGATAATTTTTTCACGCAGTTCGGTTCCGTATTTATAGCAACCGAAAAATTTGTCCATGCCGGTGAGGTCGCAATAGAATTCATCCACAGAAGTTTTTTCAAAAAGCGGAACAGCCTCGCGCACGATGTCCGTCACCAGATCGCTGTACTTCATGTAATTTCCGGAGTTGCCGCGAATGACGATGGCTTCCGGGCAAAGCTGTTTGGCAAGCCTCATGGGCATGGCACTGTGTACTCCAAAAGTGCGCGCTTCATAACTACAAGATGCCACCACACCGCGATCAGTAGTACCTCCGATGAGCACAGGTTTTCCGTTCAGTCTGCTATCCAGCAGCCGCTCCACCGACACAAAAAATGTGTCGAGATCCATATGCATAACGGAACGTTCGGACATGTATAATTCAGTTTCTATTTTCACTCAGAGAACAATCCTGTGAAACACAGGTGATTTTCTTTGTTGTAAAGTTCACTTTACCTGCCAGCAATTTACTTCTTTTCGTTTGGATAAAAAAAGAAGTTCATTACTTTTTTGTGGCAAGGTGCGGAAGGTGATTGTAAGGTATTTACGAAGTGGAAATGAGTGAAAGAGCGAAAGAGGGGTTGGGGATGAGGGCAGAAAACAGATCGTACATTTTCAATCTGGTAAAAAAGAATGACTGATTCCATGTCGGGCAAAAGAAAATTCTCCTCACATTTACCAGAACTAATTCTTCTTCACCTTAAAAGCCAATTGAGATGAAAACTAAACTTTGTCCCGGTATTTTCGCTTTACTACTGACTAAGACATGTGTTGCACACGGATAATGATAGAATTGCTCAAATCATCATCATTGAGTCAAAGCTTCAAAGATATGGTCACCAACGGACAATTTGAAGGCATACGGGAAAAGGAAATTTTTGAGTCCGACCTTTCAACACTTTCACAAGAAGCCAATCAATTGCGTGCAGACTATCTGAGATATTATTTACTATTCGAAGAAGATGAAAGTGTTGACGTCTTGACACCGATGTTGAATTTTCTTGATGACAGCGATTCACATTTGGATAAATATGTCCAGGCAGCTTTGCTTCAACGAAAAGGTGATTTTAATGGTGCTAACAACATTCTCACGCTTTGTCTAAAAACAAGTCCTCAAAAGGAATTTTATGAAGTGTTGGAAATTATGTTGGCATCCAAAATGTCCGGCAATTATCCAACTGTCACTGCCGCTCAACTGGCAGAACTTCAACTTTTGGCTACTGATGAAAACACTCCAGGTGCAACACAAGCCCGAGCAATTATCAGGCGCTTAACTGATACAGAATATCCGATGAACATTAATACAGAAGTGGTGAATTTGAGGACACTCAGAACAAAAGTTGACCGAATACAAAAGGCACTTTTCCAGATGCAGCCTAATCCCGCCAATAACAGTGTATGGATCCAATTTCCTTATGAACCCGACATGCAATCAGCAGAATTGAACATAGTTGATCTAGCAGGCAAAACAATATTTAACCAAAACATAACTGCATCGCATGGTCTGTTTGAATTGGATTCTTCTTCATTTACTAATGGAATATATATGCTGCGATTAAGCATTGACAATATACCCTATGGCTCTGATAAATTGACAATACAACATTGAAAAATGAACCTGTCCAAAATTATATTCCTTTTCCTTTCTTTTATTTTCATTGATGTTCATTCACAAACATTTAATGAAAGAATCACATTTTCAAATGCTGCAAATCCAGATGGAAAAAGTTGTTTTGAAACGATTGATCACTATATTTTTTTCTCTTCTTATATTGATACTTCCGATTTGATTAGAAGTGGAGCAATTTTACTTGATCACCAAGGCAATTTTGTTGAAGAGTCCATTATTTACAATGATTCCATAAGTTTGATACTCGGTTATTATGGAAGCACGGATCAATTTGCAAACGGATTTGTTTCTTGTGGTAATTATCATCAAACTCCATTTTCTCCTTTACGAGGCCAAATTCTTATGTTTGATAATTTAGGAGATACTGTTTGGACAAGACTTTACCAGGAATTTGAAGATGAAGAAATCTACTTGTACAAAGCACTCAAAGTTGAAGATGGTGTTATGGCCATTGGACAATCTTATGTCGAAGGACACGCTGCTGCAGGTCTTATGCTGAAGTATGACAACGATGGCAACTTTGTATGGCGTCAGGATTATCTGCCAACTACTTCAACAAGTTTGATTTTGGTCAGTGCCGTGGCAATCCCTTCAGGCGGATTTTTATTGGGAGGCGCCAGTCAAGCACCGGGAAACTGGGATCACATGATCATCAAAACAGACAATGAGGGCAACCAGATTTGGAGGAAATATCAGGGGGACGAATTCAATAACTATTATGCAATGGTATGCAATACTGCGACCGGTCAATACATTTTTGGAGGGGTGGAGAGCAATTCAAGTGGCAATGAATCTGCTTCTCAAGTAACAAGAATGAACGTAAATGGCAGCTTTGCATGGACAGAAACTTATGGAGATTATGGCCCTGATTGTGGTGTTTTCGCCATAAAACAAATGCCTGACGGCGGATTTGTATTTTGTGGCAGCGATCGCTCTTCAGGTTCGCTTTTTGGCTACATATGCCGTATAGACTTCGCGGGCAATCAACTTTGGTATCGAAAGTACCAACAAATGGAAGACAACTGGTCATACCTGAGTGATGTGGTGCACACGAGCGACAATGGATTTTTACTGACCGGTTTACTTTCTCCTATGGGTGATATTCCTCAAGCGGCATGGGCACTCAAACTCGATAGTCTTGGTTGTCTTGTGCCTGGTTGTGAAGTCGGCATTATTGAAGAAGGTGAAAATGCAGGTATGCGCATTTACCCAAATCCTGCTGATGATTTTATCAATGTGTTTGTCGAATCAAAAAATGTTCATGATTGCGAACTGCATCTTTATGACATGCAAGGCAAAGAAATTTATTGCACGACTGTTCGGGAAAGTGGTAATACTTTTATGATGGATAGTGCTTCTCTTTCTTCGGGAATTTATTTGCTGAATTTGGAATTGGATGGTGAGGTGGTGAAGAGTGAGAAGGTGGTGGTGAGGCACTAATGCAATTGTCAATTATGAATTTTCAATTATGTCGCGGTAATCTGATTGTCGATACGAATGTTTGCTCACAAATTGGCCCTGTTTTGGATTTGGTGAAATATTCAATGAAGAATGCACACCGGCACTCCCTAATCCCTGACCCCTCTTTGGCTCCTTGGCTGCTCATGGTACAATCACAAACGTCCCATTCATCGCAGCATGAACTGTGCAGTAATAAAACAGATTCGCAGGTGCATCATGAGGAACTTTGAAAGTGATCGTTCCGGATGTTACGTCATTCGATGAAACACCCGTGCTGTATTGCGGACCGCCATTTGAAGAAGCAATTCGGAAAGGATGCCCCGGTGCATTAACCACAAATTGGTAGGTTAAACCGCGCATCAGGTAAATCGTCGGATCAGCATTGAATGGCGCTGATTGAAAATCCGACGAACTCCCGAATAACCAATTCGATCCATTTCCGGTCAAATTAAACGTTGCAACGACACTGCCCGTTGCGCCAGTTGCTCCGGTTGCACCGGTTGCGCCGGTCGGACCAGCAGGACCTTGTGGACCTGTAGCGCCAGTCAATCCGGTCGGACCTTGTGGACCTGTAGCTCCGGCAGGACCCGTTGCGCCAGTTAAACCTATAGGACCTTGCGGACCTGTAGCACCCGTTGCACCAGTCAATCCGGTTGCTCCTTGTGGACCTGTAGCGCCAGTAGTTCCAGCGGACCCAGTTAATCCCATAGGACCTTGAGGACCCGTTGCTCCTGTTTCACCTGTCAATCCAATTGGGCCTTGCGCTCCTGTCGCACCGGCAGGACCAGTTGAACCGGTTAATCCAGTCGCGCCTTGTGGACCTATGGCGCCAGTTCCTCCTGTCAATCCAATCGGGCCCTGTGCTCCTGTCGCACCAGCAGGACCAGTTGCACCGGTTACTCCAGTGGCACCTTGTGGACCCGTGGCTCCTGTTGCCCCTGTTAATCCAATAGGACCCTGCGGACCAGTCGCTCCTGCGGGGCCCGAAGGAGCTTCAAATTCTACCCAATTGGTAATATCCGTCGAAGGCTCGGTTGTAGACGTAAACGAAGTTGATGATTCTACAATCCAAAGTGAATTGACATTCGGATCGTTCGTGGAAGCTGCAAACACATAATCACCCGGATTGTAATTCTCGCCATTCATCCATTCGCCTCTATTCGTAAGTCCGGTCCCAGACGCGCCCTGTGGACCCGGATCACCTTGCAGACCTTGAAGGCCTTGTGGGCCGGCCGAACCTTGCGGGCCAACAGATCCGGCAACTCCTTGAATTCCTTGAATCCCTTGCGGTCCTGGTTCACCCAGAATACCTTGAGGTCCCGTTGCACCATCCAAACCTGGATTGCCTTGTGGGCCAGTTGGACCTTGCGGCCCTGTATCTCCTTGAAGGCCCTGCAGTCCAGGATCACCTTGTACGCCTGTCAAACCCTGATCTCCTTGTGGTCCGGGTTCACCGGCAATACCTTGTGGTCCGGGCGCGCCGCCATTGGCGGCGTACAGAGCATAAGGCACACTCAGGAATTGTGTGCTCAACGAAATTGTATAGTTTGTTCCCCCTTCCGGATCAACGTCTGTCACCAGCCAATACGGTCCGGCCAACCAATCGATCTGTGCGAAGTCTCCGGAAATGACATTGACTTCGGGAATCCGGTAAGTCACAAGTCCATTTGCGTTCGTTGAATGAGTAGCGTCTGAAACAGAAACATCTACACCAGTCTCCGAACCTTGGCGAATACTGAGTCGAATTCCAATGTTACTGTTAGTGATCAAAGCACCGGCAGCATTACGCACAACCATCTGCCCGGTCATGGACTGCGGCACTTGGCTCAACAGATGAATAGAAAAAAAGATGGAGACCAGACTGACAATAAAATGTTTCATAGAAAATGTTTTCAGGTAAAATAGATAGGGGTATGGAGCAGAAATGACTCCCGCTAATTCAAACCTAGCGGATATTTCAAGCAAGGGTCTGCCAAATATTCTCCAAACTTTTATAGCTAACTCCTTGTTCACATTGCTCAAATGTTTGACTTAAAAATGAAGTGTTCTGAAATAGGTGTTCTCAAACCTGTCGGCTGGAAGTGAATATTAACAGGATTGTTTAGACAAGTGTTAAGCCCATGTTAGGGCATCTGTACTTTCAACAGTATTTTCGCTAATAATAAATTGTACAACCTTCAGGTATGCTCAAATCACTACACATTCTTCTTTTCATTTGTTGTTTTTCGCTGGTTCAGGCTCAGAATCTAAACCTGAAGATCAATGAAATTGTTCCTTCGAATCAAGCCGGTACGATGGATGATTTTTTCGAATACGATGACTGGGTAGAGATTTTCAATCCACCAGGAAGTGGCATCACCAATCTGGCTGGTTATTATCTGAGTGATGAATTGGATAGTCTGGACAAATGGCAAATTCCTGCGGATGATGCGGGTGTCACCACGGTGCTTCCCAACAATTTTATTGTATTCTGGATTGACGACGATTACAGCAATACACCTACTCAGGGCGCAACCCACAATGACGGATTTACATTAAGTGCGGATGGAGAAATTTTTCTTCTCACTGCACCTGATGGTGTAACGATCATTGACAGCGTTCGCTACCCTGTTATGGCGCCAGATATCAGTTGGGGTCGAAGCTGCGACGGATGTCCAAATTGGCAATACTTCAACAATGTCACATTCGACGATAATAATTTTGAGGAGCAGCCGATTGAATATCTCTACATCAACGAAGTACAGACTAACAATGTAAGTACTTATGATGATCCTCAGCATGAATTTGATCAGTGGTTTGAAATTTTCAACCCTAATTCTTACCAAGTGAATCTGGGTAATTATTATATCGGAATAGATGGTAATCCTCTACTCTGGCATGTTCCGGGTGACAACCCATATCGTTCAGTGATTCCTGCCGGCGGATTTCTTTTGATATGGTGCGACAATGATATCGAAGATGACCTCAACCATGCGCCCTTTACGTTGAACCCAAGTGGAGGAACAATCACAATTACAGGCCTGGATGGCATTACACCGATTGACAGTTATACTTATGGACAAATAGAAGACAATACGAGTTACGGCAGACAGGACGACGGATCGGCATCGAGCATGACCTTTTTGATTCCGACTCCCTCTGTTACCAATGCACTCATGATCATTGAACCGGCCAACTTCGTGATCAATGAAATCCTTCCTGCAAATCAGACAGACACCATCGACAACGCCATTGAAAATTCCGATTGGTTTGAAATTTACAATCCTACTGATTTCGCGATAAACCTAGGTGGTTACTATTGCAGTGATGATCCGGAAGTGCGCAACAAATGGAAAATCCCAACTGATTTTCCGGACAGCGTTACTGTGGATGCACATAGCTGGCTGCTCTTCTGGGCAGATGCAGATCAAAGCCAGGGAGTGCGCCATGCCGGTTTCCGCCTCAGCAATCTCGGTGAATATTTGAGTATTTCAAGTCCCGATGGTTTTACCCTGGCAGATGAACTTGAATGGGGATTTATCGCACCCGATACTTCTTATGGCAGAATCACGGATGGATCAGAAACATGGATACTATTTACCGGAACAACGCCGGAATACAGCAATGGCTCCGGTACTGTGAGCATTTCAGAAGCTTCCTCTACACCATTAAAAGTTTATCCGAATCCGGCACATGATTTTGTTCAATTCAATTCTCAAATGAATATTCGTGTTTATTCCATTTCTGGTGCATTGATCGAAACTCAATCGAAGATTACCCGACTAGACGTTAGTACTTATCCGGCTGGATACTATCTGGTGAAAAATGATGAAGGGCAAATCGTGCGTTTAATCAAGAACTGAGAATAAAAGACTCATGAAAAGTGTCACTGTGTTTTGTGGTGCAAGTCCTGGTTTTGATAAAGTTTATCAATCTGAGGCAGTGCGTCTCGCGCAATTGTTAGTTCAACAAAAAACAGACGTTGTATTTGGTGGTGGGAAAATTGGCATGATGGGAATCGTAGCCGACGCAACGCTTGCCGCTGGTGGAAAGGTAACCGGTGTGATTCCGATTTTTTTAAAAACAAAAGAGGTCGCGCATGATTCACTGACCGAAATGCATGTAGTAAAAACAATGCACGAGCGCAAAATGTTGATGCATGATCTCAGCGACGGAGTGATTGCATTGGCTGGCGGATATGGCACTCTCGAAGAATTATTCGAGATGCTCACATGGGCACAATTAGGACTACACGAAAAACCGATTGGATTATTAAATACGAAAGGATATTTCAATCATCTGCTAAAATTCCTCGACCAGATGCATGAGGAAGGATTTCTCAATACAGCCAATCGCAGTATGATACTTGTTCATGAAAATCCGGAAAAATTGTTGACGATGATGAATAACTATGTGGCGCCGGATGTTCCAAAATGGCTGACGCAAAAAGAAGTTTGAGTGTGAGCGTGAGTGTGAGTTTTGAGAGGGCGAGTGGAACTTCAGAGGTAAAGTGCAGCTTACATAACAAAGCTACGTTAAGTTGTGAACCAGTATTAGAGAAGATATCGTATTCAGGAAATTCAGCGCTATGCCTCAACCTATAATTATTTCATCTCTTCGATGTGCACGCGATCATAAGCAGAACAAGTCTGATGCCTCTTGGTGCAAGATGCCATTGTGATAACTACCAAAATGATGAGGATGGAGAGTGTTTTTCGCTTCATGTCTTTCTTGTTCTGGGTCCAAAAGTAGGACAATTGTACCACCGACTGAAACGAAGGTTTTCACAATTTGTTACTATGATGCATACTCTAGACATAAATCAACTTGATCGCAGCTTCCAGACAAGAGATAATGGGTAGGGATGAACATTCAGCCCAGATCACTAAATACTCTCGCGTATCTTGCACCACGATGACATTCGAAGACCTCAAAATCACCCGACAATTTTTAGATGCAGTTGAAACTGCAGGTTATGAGGTTCCTACTGAAATTCAGGAAAAGGCCATCCCAAGGATTTTGGCAGGGCAAGATCTGATTGGCATTGCCCAAACAGGTACCGGCAAAACGGCGGCATATCTTCTTCCGCTTCTTCAAATCCTGAAGTATCCGCAAGGCAATGAGCCCAGGTGTCTGATCCTGGTGCCGACAAAAGAACTTGTGGTACAGGTGGAACAAAGCATCCGTGATCTCGCTATCAACACCGACTTGCGCTGGGTGGCCTTGTATGGTGGAATAGGCCCGAAAGCGCAATCGGATAAGATTACGCAAGGTGTAGATGTCATCGTCGCCACGCCCGGCAGATTTTTAGAGCTTTATTCAAAAGGTATTATCGTCACGAAAAAGATTAAACACATCGTTTTGGATGAGTGCGACAGAATGATGGATATGGGTTTTTGGCCTCAGTTGCGTGATGTGCAGGAAAAAATGCCACAGAAAAAGCAGCAGTTGTTGTTTTCCGCAACTTTTCCTGAAAAGGTTGAAAGGCTGGCAGATAATTTCATGCTCTTCCCTTCGAGAATTGAAGTGACTCCGCAAGCGACACCTGCCACCACTGTGGTTCAATACCTCTATGAAGCTCCGAATTTTCGGGTAAAACTTTCCCTTCTGGAGCATCTGTTGAAAGACGAGGCGTTTGCTCGTGTTATGGTTTTTGTTCGCACCAAGGAAGAAGCTACCAACATCCACAAATATTTCGAACGAAAGGAATTTGGTGAATTACGTATCATGCATTCCAACAAAGGACAGAATGCTCGTATCAATGCGATTTCAGATTTTAAAAGCGGTGAAGTGCGCATGTTGATCAGCACCGATGTAAGCGCCAGAGGCATTGACGTCTTCGAAGTTTCACACGTAATCAATTTTAATATTCCGACACACTACGAGGATTATGTGCATCGCATTGGTCGAACAGGCAGAGCATTCAAAACCGGAGTTGCTATAAGTTTTATGGATGTTTCTGAAGAATACCATATCCGTAAAATTGAAAAATTAATTCGTCAACAGATTGAACGAAAAAAATTACCCGAGTCCGTCGAATTATTTGAAACACCCAAGCTCGAGTTTCAAGAACAGATGCGTGAAGTAGATCGACAGAAAAAATTAGAAGATCCGGAATTCAAAGGCGCATTTCACGAGAAGAAATTCTCCAATACAGATCAAAAGCAAAAGAAACGAACACCCATCAGCAAACAGCAAAAAGCATCCAAAGGAGAAAATTTCGGTCAGAAGGGAAAGACTTTTAAGTCTGCTTACAAAAAGAAATAATGACATTCAATCTGGAAGACGCGCAGATATCTAGTCTATCCATAGTACAATCATCATCACCATTCATTCAGATTTTATGACATTAGACAAGCCACTCAAAGACCTGAAAAAAGTAGGCATCTGGGAAGGAATTTCTTACCTCATCTTACTATTCATCGCGATGCCACTAAAATATTTTGGTGATATGCCTTCGGCAGTGCGCATTGTTGGTTCTGTTCATGGATTCCTTTTTATTCTATTCATGTATTCTATCTTCAATGCAATGCGCAAATCCAGCCTTACATTCGGCAAAGCAATCATTGCTTTTATCGCATCGCTTGTTCCATTCGGAACCTTCTTCCTCGACAAACTTATTTTCAGGGAGACACAGTCCAAATAATATTCGATTGACTTATTGGAAACTTCCTCAAGTTCTGCGAAAATCTGCGAAAGAATC
>JANOVT010000114.1:0-10978 GCA_031417525.1 Flavobacteriales bacterium
TTCAGCATCGCTGTATTTCACCACCACATCATTACTGATGGTGCTTGTCCATGGCTTGTAATCCGATTTGGCAATTTCATCCCAGGGCAATGCAGTGGTATTATCTTTTTCACGAAACTTCAAATATTCAAACCTGTCGGGAATAACAATATCCGGCGTAACACCTTTTAATTGTGTAGCGCCGCCATTAACCCTGTAAAATTTCTGCAGGGTAAGTTTTACCGAGCCAAGGTCTTCCACCTCTTTATTGCTAAACATGGCATTCTCACTTTCGGGGAGCCGAGTTACGGAGAGAAAAGCAGCAAGAGAATGATTTGGATGATTACCAGATAGAATTTGTAATATCGAAAATACTCTCATGGAATCAACCTCTCCGTATCTCGGCTCCTCGGCGCATCTCGGCGAGAAATGATTTTTATCGAGCGAAGCGAGTATTCATCAGAAGTAAAATGTTTCACCTCGAGTTGCGCCGAGGAGCCGAGTTAAGGAGAGCAAAACAGAATGAGAAGCAGAACGAGAATGATGAAAGCACAATAGAGTAAGAACGCGAATGAGGTACGTGATAAATTTGGAATCCCTTCAACTTTGCGTCCTTTGCCCCTTTGCGTGCTTTGCGTCGAATATGAGCGAAGCGAATCTATATCAATGTGAGTCGCTAAAAACGACATCCAACGCTTCACACATCGCCTTCACTGCAAACTCCAAATCGTCATTCGTATGTGCAGCAGAAATAAATCCCACTTCATAGCCGCTTGGTCCGAGGTAAACACCACGTTCGAGAAGCGCTCTATGAAAAGGAGCAAAAAGTTTCATCCCTTCACCATCAATTTCATCGCTACGGTGAATGGATTTTTTTTCACTGAATGAAACCCAGAAAATGCTGCCGATGCTAAACATATTGAAGAGGTATTTTTTTTCGCGTGTATGTTTAAGCACATGGTTCACGAGAAAATCTGTTTTTTCCTTGAGCTCTTCATAAAAACCCGGGCGGAGACATTCGGTAAGTTGAGCGATACCTGCCGCCATAGCTACCGGATTCCCGCTCAATGTTCCGGCCTGATACACGGGACCTTCCGGCGCGACCATATTCATGATTTTCGCACTCGCCGCGTAAGCACCGACCGGCAAACCACCGCCGATTATTTTTCCAAAGGCAAGCATATCCGGTTGAATGCCATAATATCCGGCAGCACCTTCAAAGCCCACCCGAAATCCGCTGATGACTTCATCAAACATCAATAGAATATTTTCTCGTGTACATACTTCGCGGAGGTAACGAAGAAATTCTCCGTCTTGCAAAAGCAATCCGTTATTAGCTGGAATCGGTTCGATGACCATCACAGCGATTTGATCTTTGAAATTTTTGATGGCTTCATCCAATGCCGTTTTATCATTGAGTGGAAGTACAATGGTTTCTTTCACGTATGAATCCGGAATACCAGCCGAAGTAGAAGTACCCAAAGTGGCAAGTCCGCTTCCGGCTTTCACCAGAAGGCTGTCGACGTGTCCGTGATAACATCCTTCGAATTTGATGATTTTATCTTTTCCGGTAAAACCTCTCGCCAGGCGGATCGCGCTCATCGTCGCTTCGGTTCCACTGCTTACAAAACGGATTTTTTCAACATAGCTGTGGTTTTTGAGAATCAATTCTGCGAGTTGATTTTCGAGTCGGGTGGGGGCGCCAAAGCTGCTGCCATTCGCTACCGTTTCCTGAATCGACTTTACCACATGAGGATTGGCGTGACCTAAAATGAGCGGTCCCCAGGAACAGCAAAAGTCCAGGAAGGTGTTGCCGTCCTCGTCTGTGATTTGCGAACCACTTCCTTTCGCTATAAAAATGGGCGTTCCGCCAACAGATTTGAATGCGCGAACAGGCGAATTCACACCGCCGGGAAAATACGTTTTGGCTTTTTCGAAAAGTTCCTGAGAAATTTTGGTATTCATGGGCTGTTCTCGCAGATTTTGCGGATTTGAGCAGATTTCCGCGGATTTTTTGCAATAATAATCGTGAAAGACGGCGAGGATGCTATTAATAACAACGCGTGAAATGCGGTACGTAGCAAAAGTTATGTAGCAAAACAATATTGCTACATAAGAAATGCTACATGAATGATTTAATGGACACATTTCAGTTTTGGAAATTCAGAATGTCGGAACTAGTAGTATGAGTTGATGACGTATGAAAAGCTTGAAATTCTGCGAAAACCAACAGATTTTGAAGGAACATCGACCATTTTGACAAAATCTCGTCCAATCAGACCGGAAATTCAATTGCTTTGCGTTCGCATTTCACAATACACATTTATGAATTTTCAGAATAGCGAGGAATTTGCCAAAAATCTGGATCAACAAGATGAACTGGCGGGTTATCGAAGCAAATTTTTATTTCCACAACACGCCGGACAGGAGGTGCTTTATTTTACAGGTAACTCTTTAGGCCTTCAGCCAAAAGGTGTAAAAGAAGCCTTGATTCAGGAATGCGATGACTGGGAAAAATTTGGCGTGGAAGGACATTTTCTCGCAAAAAATCCGTGGTTCAAGTACCATGAACTTTTTACAGAAGGAGCAGCAAAACTTGTCGGCGGGAAAAGCAATGAAGTCGTGATGATGAATCAGCTCACGGTGAATTTGAATTTGTTGCTCATTACTTTTTATCAGCCAAAAGGAAAACGCAACAAGATTCTTTTTGAAACCAAACCATTTCCTTCCGATCAATATGCATTTGCCTCACAGGCAAAATTGCAAGGATTAAATCCGGAGGATGTGTTGATAGAAATGCAGCCGAGAGAAGGTGAACTCACATTGCGTACCGAAGATATTTTGTCGAAGATCAACGAACTAGGCGACGAACTCGCGCTTGTTTGTTTTGGTGCAGTGAATTATTTCACGGGTCAATATTTTGAATTGGAAAAAATCACGAAAGCTGCGCACGACATTGGCGCATATTGTGGATTTGATCTGGCCCATTGTGCAGGAAATCTTCCACTGCAATTGCACGATTGGAATGTTGATTTTGCGTGTTGGTGTACATACAAATACCTCAACAGTGGACCGGGAAGTGTGGGCGGAGTTTTTATCCATGAAAAACACACTACGAATCGTGAGTTGCTGCGACTTGCAGGTTGGTGGGGACATAATAAAGCAACGCGTTTCCTGATGGGTGGAGAATTTGATCCGACGAACACCGCTGAATCTTGGAGTATGAGCAATGCGCCGGTATTTAATATGGTGGCACATAAAGTTTCGTTGGAAATGTTTTCTGAAGTCGGAATGGAAAAGGTTCGCATGAAATCTATTCAGCTCACGGCGTTTCTGGAATTTATTCTGAAAGAAGTAGAAAAAGAATCAGGGCAAAGTCTGAAGATCATCACACCATCCGATCCCAATCAGCGTGGTTGTCAGTTATCTGTGATTGTGGAAGGTCGCAATCGTTCGCTGGTAAATGAACTCGCAGAAAATGGAATTGTGGTGGATTGGCGCGAACCGAATGTGATTCGATTGGCCCCTGTACCGATGTACAATTCGTTTTTGGATGTGTATCGGTTTGGAAAAGCATTTGAGGATTTGCTTGCAGAATAATGACTTTTATTTTTATTCCGATGAAGAGAAATGGTGACTTTAATGTTGCTTCGTCATATTTGCTTGATGCCTAATTTCTTTTTTGAGTCAGATTGACGTTAGTTAGATTATGAATTTATCTGCTGAAGTGGCACTACCATGTATTCAAATTTTTGTTGTACAATTGCCATTGAATTAATTGCTTTCCATGAAATTGAGCTTTGATCAATATCTCAAATGGAAAGACATTTTGTTTTTGTGAGTTACTAAATACCTCTTAATCATACAGGGATGCTAAACAAGTTAACCTTAAAATGCATTGATAATGCATTTAGTTTCGATCATGTATCAGTGATGATCACTTACATGATTTCTGATTCAAATTCTACGAACAAACGTGTTACGGACAATTATGCTCCGACTTCCTCAGGTGTTGTAACGCTTTTATGGCCGAATGAACCCGCGGCGAAAAGTGATATAAGTTTGATCATAATAGGTGCTGGTCAAAATGTATTGCTTCAAAAATCGATGACATTGGCGGAATTAAAGTCATCTACCAACATGACTATGGAAATTGACGCAGTCGAATTCAATCTTGCAAGTTCCACAGATGTCTCGGTCAATCAACGAAAACCATTTATCTACGGCCGATTAATCGAAGCAAATGGACTTGATAAGATGGAAGACATTCAACTTGTGTTCGAACATAAACTGAGTGAAGACGAGGAGTTTGAAGCTTTTGCAACGGCACGAACAGAATCAAATGGTTATTTTTTTATAGACAATCCAAAAAAAACGTTTGTCGCAGTTCAGGTGCGCGTGGGAATGAAGTTAGAAGAAAATCCCTTGGGCATTTCATTGAGTAAGGAGGAATCAGATTTCGGAATGCTTCCTTCACGTGTGATACTCATGGCTCAAAAGAAGATTGTCGAAGATAGTGATGGCGATGACGCAAATGATTGTGGTTGCGATGGTCTTCAAATGCATGGGCCAAGAAAGGTAGTGGAGGAATTTTCATATTTCAGTGTTGTTCGAACAACAGAGCCAGAAATTTTGGGCTATGTCTTGGAGGATGAGGACGAGATCTCACTTGAGGATTTATTGAAGAAGCATCCAGTGAAACGAGGCGCAATAAAAGAAGCGGTGGTTCAAGTGCTGACGAAAAATCTCGGAGCATCCGGAAACATGGGTACTCCCGAAGACATTGGAATCGCTACTCCGGGAGAGATCGGCATTGCAATGGTGCGAAGAGCAAATTCTGAAGCTCCCGAAGTCAAAGAAACAATGGATAAGATGAAGATTTCTTCGAAGGTTTTGAAGGAGTTTTTAAGCAAGGAAAAGGAAGTTCATCAGGGTAATATTGAAAAACTTTTGCAATTGAATGAGGCGTCTGGCTTTAGAAAAGATCTGGAAGCCCGGCCGAGTGCAGCACTAGCAAGAACAGTTGCTGACGGAGCTCATCTGATTCAATGGGATGGCAACGCAACAATATATCAGGCTGTGTCTGTTGCTCATGGTCATTTATTACATTATAAATCAGAATGGATTTCTGACGGATATTCTTTGGGTGATTTAATTTACAGCTTGCCTTTGGCACCTGGACAAAAAAAGCAAATTGCTACGGTCGGATGGAAAAGGCGAGAATCAGCGCGCAATAGTCAGCAATTAGATGCAGTGGATAGATTGGAAGCCTCGATTGAACATGACCGGGATATTTTTGAAATTACAAAAGGCGCTTTCTCAGAAAGTATATCCGGAAATTCCTCGGCGACTACTGCAAGTGCCAGCGCATCCGCCGGAGGTGTTTTAGGAGGTGTTTTGTTTGGAGTAAGTGGCGGTGTGGGGCATTCAAGTTCAAATTCGAATCAGCAGGGTATGCGAAATACCACTGCCAGCGATCTGCAAAAAATATCGGATCGTGTTTCGCAATCTGCATCTTCCGTTCGGAGTCAGAGAAGCACTGTAATACAAACGATCTCACAAGGCGAAGAATTGACAGTAGAAACGGAGTCAGTTGCTAATTATAACCATTGTCACGCAATGACCATTCAATACTTTGAGGTGCTTCGACATTTTAAAGTACGACATCGATTGGCGGATGCGAGAGAATGTGTTTTTGTTCCCTTACTCATGTCACAATTTGATTTGGATAAAACATTGAATTGGAGAGAGACGTTGGTTCGTCATTTGAAGCGCCCCAAACTTAGAGTTGCATTTGAAGCCGCGCGGCGCGTGAGAAGTGAGTGGGTTGGAAGTGACATACCAAATACAACATTTGCTGCTGAGAGAATTTTAACGGCGAATGGAAACATGCGTATTTCGTTTGTGCTCAGACGACCAGTCGATGACATAGCCGAAATAGATGATCACGATAGACCTATTTATTCTCAAGGTTTATTAGTTGGTTATCACAAAATAAAAACAGATGTAATTAATTTGGCAAATTGGGAATCCTTTCGTCCATTTTTAGGAACCAATACGCCTGAATCTTTTTACGCGCAGTATCTAAGCGGAAAGAAACACAAGGACACAATTTTTCATCAAATGCTCGGTGAGACAATTGCAAGAGAATTTGTGAATTCACTTCGCTTTAGTGTTTCCAATGATACGGGAGCGGTAATTTCCACTTTTAATATTGATCCATCGCTCACTTCAAGGTATACGAGAGATGGTGTTCTGAATGTTCGTCTGCGTTTCAATGGCCCCAGTTCATTTCCACGCGGACAGATGATTTTTTTGAATGTGAATACGAGCGCTGCGGCTGTGCCGGCGAATTGCACCATTGTAGTGAAAGATGCAATGATGCGTTATCGCACAGCACACTATGAAGGCTCACTTTTCAAATTTCAGTCATTAAATGATGATTTAAGTGCTTCCGATGGAATGGTCATTTATACAGGGCCATCGCAAGAGGAATTGAAAAACCCCCGCATGGAAGATATCGATCTTACCAATGCACTCATCGAACATTTGAACGATCATCTGGAGTATTACCATAAATGGATTTGGTTGAGCTTAACAGACCAACGCAGGTTTATGATTTTGGATGGAATTATTTTGAATAACCCGAAGGCAGAAGGAAAAAGTTTAGCGTCATTAGTTGTCAATGAACTGATCGGAATAGTTGGAAATAGTTTGGTTTTTCCGGTATCACCCGGACTCAATATTGATCCGCGATTTAGTTTGACCGACTCATTGCTTGAGTATTACATGGTTACAGGCAGTGAGCCTTCGACGGTGAGCGTTCCAACGGAAGGAGTTTTTGCAGAAGCTATGATGGGAAGCTGCAACAGTTGTGAGAAAATTGATGACTCACGTTTCTGGCGTTGGGAGGAATCCCCAATACCAGATTCGCCGACTTCCATTGGTGAGGTGAGCACAGACAGCAGGCGCTCAGATCCGGGGAATCTTGCTGCCAATCCTTTTGCGAATCCGGTAATAAACATTCAGAATGCGCCAAGTGTTTCTGATCCTTCGGGAGTAGGAGGCACATTGTCATTGCTCGGGAAGTCGGATAGCTTCCGTGATGCAACAGGCCTTGCCGGAAATCAACAGAATGCGCTTGCTGCATTACAAGCTTCTTATCAGGCTACTCAAAGCATCTCTCAGGCAGCAGCAGGTCTGGAAGGTAAACGCATGGAAGAGGCAACGAAGATTGAACAGGCGAAGATTATGGAGAGAAGGTTGGATAAGGCCATTGGTACAATTAACACTTCTAAAGTGCTTACAGACGGTCAAAAACAACAATTGATTGAGCAGGCGGTAAGTGGATATCTCGGTGGAGGATCTTCACCAAAGCCGGCTGCTGTGCCTGATGTTGCTGCACGTATACAACAAGCACAACAAGTTTCAACCGCAGTAGGAAATTTAGTTGCGAATAAACAGATTTCTCAGGAAACGGCCGATGCAATAAATAAATCGACATGGCAGAAAGCTGCTTTCGAAAGCTCCGCTCAAATGACAACGATTCCGGTTGAGCGGATGCAAGATCTTCTGAGCTCGTCTGGCAATGCCATTCCGGGCAGCATCATGGAGTATCGCAAAGGAGATGAAGCCTTGAGTATTTCTACCGGCAAGACCACTTCTGTCGATCCGGGTTCATCAACAAATGGAGGTACCGCTGGCGGGCAAGGCGGAGCTGCGCAAGCAAGTGGACGTATAACTGTGGTTTTGAAACCTTTGGTGCCTATACTTGAACATAGTATTGATCCTGCAATAGACCCTGTTAAAAGAAGGAGTTTGATCAGTGCCGCCGATCCATTGCTGAATCCGTTGTATTTGAAAGCATTCAATTCACAAGCCTTTGAGACAGCGATAAATAGTATACTGCCTTTAGGACAACAATCTGATATTGCTATCTCGGTTTACGATCTAAGCTCGGGCGCTCCCCTAGAATTGTACAGCTTGAATCCAAAACTAGCATACTCACCGCAATTCATGTCCAACGTCGCTGGAGTAATTGGATTACTGCAATTAACCAAAGATGTGGAGGTCTTTCATAGCCCTTACCTTGGCCAAATGTCTTTTGATAAAGCAATTGAATCTTATAGAAGTTGGCTTGAATTTAAGGGTATACCGATTTGTGATCAGCCATATCTGGAGGATATCTATTCTGGTGTGACTGCCGGGGGTAGTTTTACATTAAGACAAGAAGTAATGGACTCATTGCGAGGACTAAATACCACTGACTCAATTGGGATTTTGAGTTCTACTTTGTTGGGTTATTTTTATACTGCGTCCGTATTGCTTTCATATGATCTGGTTGATTATTTTGTAAGTTCAAGTCCAAGAGCAATAAATAACTCTATTGCAGAGGGCATCTGGCAAAAGGAAATGTTGCCAAACAGCGTTACACACTTAGCAAAAACGCTGACTCGCGGAACTTGGAAAGCACATGATCCATTTGATTTATATTTTACTGGTGGTAATGGTTTTGTAAATGCAAGTTCTTTGTCAAATTTATTCCTCAATCTTATTCAGGGCAGAGTTGCGGATGCAGGTCATAGCAGTTTTGTAAATGCATTCCTCGATGTCAATAACGGAGGTTTTTTGAATCCCAATATTACTATTCCTGCAAATTGGAGTGGCTCAGATATCTCTGCACTAAATGATTTGACAACAGCATCACATGATGTTGTTCATTTCAAGAATACTGCATTAAACAAAGAATTCGTCGCCGTGGTTTTGGCTCCGCATGGAAATTCAAATCTGGTTAATTCCATTTTCCAGACAATTTTCGCGAACATCTGAGTACCAAAACAAGTTATTCAAAACTATCGAAGTTGCCTGCTGAAGAGCGGGCAATTTCATTTTCTGACGACGGTTATTTGGTTATACACATGCGAAGTTGTTTTTCATTGATAATTACTTAAGTTGAAATAATGTAGATTAAACCCAGATTTTGCAGTTAGGGTCGACGCGAAATTCAAAATCGCAATAGTGCTGGGCGTTCGCGCAACATTTTTTTTCAAAGATGTAGTTGTCGCTACATTGAGAAAAAAAATGGAGCAAATGCGCAGCACTGAAGCGCTTTTGAATTGTAGCCGAGCTCAACTGCAGAATCTGGGTTAAAACATCAAACCAACAAATAGTCGAAGAAAATATTCAATCAGAATATAGCAATATTTTTGTGGTTAAAATGTCCTTGAATTTCTCTGCGAATCTTTGCCCCTCTGAGTCCTCAGCGTCGAATAAGCAGCTTGCTGCTCTTACTCACTTCGTCCTCGCAAGTCTGAAACCAACATCATAAATCCCTGCCAGTTCATCTACTCTCATCCCCTGATAGATATCAATTTTGTAGCGACCGGCAATCGGAAATTGTTTGCCGTGCTGGTATAAAAATCGGTTGTCGAAAATATCACCTGCGCCGGTGCCCAGCCATTTGCCGGTGGGATCTGCAACAAAACATTCGACCGTGTCGATGGATTTTTTTCCATTTGGAAATTCCATTTCTATGAAAAAGAAAATATTGCTGTAAGAATAATTTTCACCGTTGCGAAGGTTCACATAAAAATTGTGCAGCGTCGTAGTGTCTTTCATTTCGAATTCGAAATGTGCCGGTTCACTTGCTTTCCAGGTCGCATGATCGATCACTTTGTTTTCTTCGAAAATGACAGTCGAGTCACATGAAGTGAGCAGAACACTAAAAGCAATGAGCAATGCAAAAAAAATTCCTTTCATATTTCAGGGTTGCGGAGGTGGGGGAGGAGTATTGCCTTTGTTATCACCTTTGTTTTCGCCGCGATTATTTCCCGGGCGTTGTCCGCCTTGTCCGCGCTGTCTGTTGTCGCGATTGCCACCGCCTTCACCTTCTTTTCTGGGTGGTCTTGGTGGTCGTGGCTGATTCGAAGGTTTGTTCTGTTGTGGTGGTCTTTCACCACCTGTTTGTGGTGCGCCACCTTCACGTGGCGGACGCTGTTCGCGCGGCGGACGTTGTTGCTGAGGCGGTCTTTGTTGTTGTGGTGGTCGCTCCTGTTGTCCTTGTTTTGGCTCTTGTGGATTTGTTCCACCTTGTTGCGCCGGGCGCTGTCCTCCGCGGTTGTCGCGACGTTCACCTGTGCGCTGTTGAGGTTTGTCACCTTCACGGCGCGGACCACGATCGCGATTGCCGCCGCGTTGTGGACTTCTTCCTTTTTTGCGGTCGAAACGAGTGAGACTGTCTTGTCCAACCACTTCTGCAAAATCCGTTTCTTTCACCACCACTTCTTCCACCATAAATTCTTCTACGTCTTCCACTACAATACCCTTGCGATTGCGCTCCATGATTTCTTTGATGGCGTCAATTTTCAATGGAAATGGTCCTTCACCATGTTGTCCTTCATAGACGAAATACATGGTTTGCTGAAAAATATCAGTTTTGAAATGCACAGCCACACCTTTCGGTAAATGAAGACGAGTATTCACGGAAGGAAATTCCTTCATCGCTTCCACGTATTGATCGAGTTCGTAGTTGAGACAACATTTCAGTTTGCCGCATTGTCCTGCAAGTTTTGCGGGATTCAATGAAAGCTGCTGGTAACGCGCTGCGCTGGTGCTGACTGCGCGAAAGTCTGTCAGCCAGGAGGAGCAACACAATTCTCTGCCGCATGATCCGATACCACCAAGTCTGCCCGCTTCGTAACGGTAGCCAATCTGGCGCATATCAATCCGCACTTTGAATTCTTCAGCAAAACGACGAATCAACTCACGAAAGTCGACGCGATCATCGGCAGTATAAAAGAATGTAGCTTTTGTTTTGTCTCCCTGATATTCCACATCGCTCAACTTCATTTCCAGGCGCAGTTCTCGTGAAATGGTTCGCGCACGCATCATGGTAGTCTGTTCGATTTTTCGACCATCCTGCCATTTGGTGATGTCTTCTTCTTTTGCTTTGCGTAATATTTTTTTGACTTCGTAATTGTCCTTGACCTCTTTGCGTTTC
>JANOVT010000115.1:0-5503 GCA_031417525.1 Flavobacteriales bacterium
CGTCAGAGTTACCGTGTGCATTAGTGGCTCGGTGAAGACAATATTCTGCGGATTTGCCTGATTTGATGTTGCGGGTATTGCAGCCGGTCCAAAGTCCCACAAGTAAGTGGCAGTTGAAGTGGTTGCGCCGAATGCTTCAAAATCAAATTGATTGCCGTCAAGACATTGTGTTGGTTGAGAAGGGTATTGAGGATCAAGTAAACCATATATTTGAATACCCAGATAACTTGTATCGTTGCATGTAAATGGCGCAGTTACAATCAGCATCACCTGATAGAGTCCCGTATCAGGGTAAGTAAATTCAGGAGAAGGTTCACTTGAAAAATCTCCACCACCATCCGTTCCAAAATTCCATAAATAGTCAACCGCATTTTCCACACTGCTATCAAAACTGATGTCAAAACCTTCACAAATACTTTCCTGTGGCAATATGGTCGCTATAGGATTCGGTGGATTGTCAACCGTTTCAGAATCTGCTTCCTCACAACCGTTATCTTGGATCGCCAGAGTCACATTCATTGTCAGTGCTTCGGGATTCATCACAATATTTTGTGGATTGAGTTCTGTAGAAGTCTGGGGAATGGAACCAATTCCAAAATCCCACTGAAAAGAAGCGGTTGCAGAAGCATTGCTCGTGAAAGAAAAGTCATAAAGGTCCTGACCATTGGAGCACTCATAGTCCCCTGTGATGATTTCAGGTGAAATGACCGGCAATGCTGTGAAAGTGGTTTGCGAAGTATCCGCACAAGGCCATCCGGGATTGGCAATGAGAGTAACTTCATAAACGCCGACTTCTGTGAAAGCAAATTCTGGATTCTCAAGCGAGCTTGTATCTGATTCAATTCCGTCAATACCGAAATCCCAATGATAGAAGGACGCATTTATGCTGGTGTTTTCAAATAGTATAGTTTGTCCCAAACAAAAGTCAGAAGGATCGGGAATAGACGAGATGATATTCGGATCGCAAATGGTAACATTGAATTGAAAATCTCTGTTAGTAGTATTGATCAAAACACCATCTCGATATTCACTCACGCAAATTCCCATAACGTATTGACCTAATGCAGTAGCGGTTCCGGAAAGATATCCGGTATTCGGATCAATGGTAAAAGCGGGATCACTTTCGATGGGATAATCATACGAAAATCCATTCGCATAATTCAATGTGTTGAATGGCGGTCCTTGCGGAGGAAGCGGTGCAGGAGTATTGACTGAGCCTCCTAAGAAAGAAGGACAGAATTCATAAGAAAGAGAATCACCATCTTCGTCTGTCGCGCTGTGATCGAAGAAAAACTCTGCATTCTGACATAATGCTACAGGAGGAAAATTGATGAATTGTGCAGAAGAATTGTTTTCTCCGACTTCATCTGATCCAGGAATATGAGAGGTGAAGGTTGCGCCTTGATCTTGTGGGAAATCCAGATTAACGATGGATGGATTGCGACAACACCTTTGATAAACCAATGTGTAACCTCCGGGAATATCTGGAAGTGTGATTGTGTTTGTATAGATCGCTCTTTCAACACAAACGTCCGGAGGTAATATGAAACAGGGGTTTTCAAGTTCGATCGGCATCACTTCAACTTCTGCCGAGCCAAGGTCCATGAAAAAATCAGAAAATAAAATATCCCCTGAACTTGTTTCAAAAATCCCAACGGAAGCGCTGAGATCAAATCCGGTCCCATTCACATTCGTTGGACCGCAATCGCGATAAACCTTCAGGATAATTTCGTATTCATTGTTCCCGAGATAGTTGTAATAGATCTCTCCACCAACAACGTGTGTGGCATTTGCAAGGGTCGGAAATAATAGAATAAGTGTCAGAAAGTTCCGACATACTTTAAAACGATGTTTGAAAAGAGTAGACAAATGGTTAGATAGCTCAAATGCGATACTAAAGTAACTAAAAGATTGGGTAAAAGGTTGTCAGAGGTTATCGGAATTATGAAACAAAATTCGGAGCAGGACTTTTGATTACTAAACGGAACTATTTCGATGCATCGTATTTCAAGATGGATGAAAAAAATCAATAGGCCGAGCATGAATTAAAAATTTACACTTTATCGGAAGGTTTTATCAATTTTCATAAGGGGAAAATTTATTTTTTGAAAATTTGAATTTGTTTCGATTTCTGACAGGTATTAAGAAAATTTGAGCCTTGGAATTCAAAACAAATCCTAAAACCGCTGTTATCAAAAGGATTTTTGCTTGTGTTGGTTCTTTTTGCAGGTGTGAAAAAAAGGTGATTTAACGGTCAAAAGCCAGGTGATTTAACGGTAAAAAAATGGGTTAATCAACGCTTGTTTTTACACCATCGGATGTCTGTTATTTGTCTCAACAGGGAGATGATTAAGAAGACATCTCGTTAGGCTAAACCTAAACCTTTAATCAAAAACTACTAACCAATCCTAAATGGATGCACGTAAAAATATGTGTATGAGAAGGCTCAGGATGAATGTCATTGCTTTTGCCATTGTCCTCTGCCTTTCTCATTTAGGATTGTTCGGTCAGAGTGAATGGAAGCTACAGAGTATCGAAAGGATGCTCGAAAACAGTCGAAGTGATTTACTCATCAGACACAAATTCGTATATGGTTATCAATTAAGCGTGGCTGTTGTGTTCGGTCATGGAAACAACAGTCAGTTCAGGTTTTGTTTGAGTGGGGGTGTGGCAAAAGCGGTAGATATCAATCGGCCACTACAAGAAATGAATCTGGGTTATACCACACCTCCGCTTTTACCAAGTTATCAAACTGAAATCATTGCTTATAGAGGTGGGATTGGATCTTCTCTCAGATTGAAGGAACGAGGCCGCATCTTGTTTGAAATGCGAAATAATTTCAATCTCACACTAGGAGCTTCTGCGACAGCAAACAAGGAATTCATTTTTTACAATCCCGGCAGACCCATTCCGAAGTTGGAAGCGAATTCACAGGCTGCCCTTTTTGATCCTTATGATTGGTCATTTACGTTCGGCACTACTTTTTTTACCGGACTGAACCACAAACGAAATCAACAAGTCGGTTGCGCCACAATCGGTATCTACGCATTTCAGGCTTCTTATTCGAATGATGGTCCGCCATTTCATCTTTTCGAATTTTCATCCGGCGATGCATTTGATCGATGGTGGACCGGAGGTGGTCATGTAGGAGTTTATTTACCACGAGACCATACGTTAATTACAGAAATTGTATTGCGCTACGACAAATTCACTGGTTGGCAACCAAACGCCTATGAAATGGCGAGCCAACTGAAACTCGATTATGTGCCTTATATCGATAAACGTGAGGCATTTCAAAATCAGGGAGGTTACAACCTGACAGTAGGCTTTATGAACAACTTAATGATTGGAGCCAATTGTTTCGAAACGGGCCGAGTGGATTTTCAGAATTTTATTCATAGTACTCTGGGTATGCCATTTCATCAGACTCAGCTCCGTTCGAGACAAAGTTTGACTTATGGATATCGTTTCTTTAATACTTATGGAATATGAGTAAGACTGAAATAAGCAATTTTGGAGTGTCTGTCCGGCTGTTAATTATGATGGTCATTTGCTTCGGCGTTTTCTTTTCGTCTTGTGATTCTTATCAGAAGACGTTCAACAATGATAAACCACTCGAAGATTTTTCTGTCGTAGATAGCATAGCATTTCAGAAAGATGATTTTTTTGTGTTGGGGATTTGTGAAGACTATATTCTATATAAATATCCGGAACAACAGAATGGCGTTGCACTGACAATCACGGAAGAAGTTCCGGTAAAAGCGTATTACAACAAAGGTGGAGAGAATGTATGTGAATCATGTTTGATGGTTGAAGAAACCTATCTGTATCTGGAAGGCGTCTGTTCGGATATTCGAAAGAATGGTCGCGCGTTTTATATGCCATCGTACCGGACCTTTATTCGTCAACATTACGATTCTGCTTCGCGTTATGTTGTTTTGGAAAGAGACAAAGTAAGTCCTCGTGAGCGAGGCGAAGATATCGGTCGCTTTCTGGATCATCCAACCGAAATGAATTTTACCGTTGTCAGAGATGTGATGGCAGGGCAGTGGTGGACACCAAATCCAAATGTTCCTGATTCTATTTACATTATACTTCCAAGTGAATCAGGCGCCGGATATTTTATGATCGGAGCACATGTCAGTGATAACGATGTCATCTTTGACCAGATTTCAAATCCTACCATTGATCAATACGCTCCTCAATCGTTCAACACTAATTATATGATGCCAATTAAAGGCGCCATTCAATTGGAAAATGACAAGAATGGGCTAACGTTTTATCATCTGCCGGATCAACGAAAAGTAAAAGCAGGTTACGTTGAGAAACACGATGTTGAAGCATTGGTGTTGAAGGAAAACAAGCATAAAAAAGAACTTTCCTATTCTTTCGAATTGGCTTGCAGAAGAGAGGGCAAGCCACAGCAAAAATATTTTTGGAAAAGGGAGAAGAGGCTGAGTGTGGTGAGGTGAATCAAAGGATGTATTTCAATCATTACTTCTTTCTCAAATAAATATGCTTCACATGGCTCTTCCCAGTCTCGCGTTCATCAATCACGAATCGATTCATACTACGGATAAGTGGCAACATTTTTTGAAACCCATAATTCCGTGGATCAAAATCCGGCTTTTTCTTCAATAACAAATTACCAAGCTCGCCAAGGAACGTCCATCCATCTTCGTCTGCCAGATCTGCAATGCTGTCGATGATGAGTTTCGTCATTTTTGGATCGATTACGCTTAGTGGAGGTTGCGTTGGTTTTGGAGATGTTCTGGAAATCTTTTTCGCGCCATTGTCTGTCTGCTCATGTGCTTCCGGTTTCAAAATTTCAATGTAAATGAATTTATCACAAGCAGAAATAAAAGGATTCAACGTTTTCTTCTCGCCGATGCCGATCACTTTCATACCTGCTTCCCGCAATCTGGTGGCAAGTCTCGTAAAATCACTGTCGCTTGAAACTATACAAAAGCCATCTACTTTTCCGGTGTACAGAATATCCATCGCATCAATGATCAAGGCGCTGTCAGATGAATTTTTACCTGATGAATAACTGTATTGTTGAATCGGTGTGATCGCATTTTCCAACAAGACGTTTTTCCAGCCACTGACCGTTGGTTTTGTCCAATCAGCGTAAATACGCTTGAAAGTCGGCGTGCCATATTTGGCAATTTCCTGAAACATCTCCTTGACATTTGCATAAGGCACATTGTCAGCATCGATGAGCACTGCAAACTTGAGGTCTTTTGATTCTTCCATGGTTCACTTTTTAGTGATGAGTTTTACTTAAAACGGAGGTCCGAAATTACATCGGATGGCAGGCTTTCTTGTTCAATGTTTCTAGTTTCAGGTTCCTTGTTTCAAGCTTAAGGGCACTTCCAATAACCTGTTTTATGATTCGCGGCGATTAAATTCGTCGAAGACAAGTCAAATGGAAGGAGCAGAGCCAAGCTCTGTAACTGACATTTGGCGCAGTATTCGACGAATTTAAGCCCGACATGAAATT
>JANOVT010000116.1:0-2469 GCA_031417525.1 Flavobacteriales bacterium
TTCGCAGATTTTCGCAAATTAAACTACCTCTCTGAAATCTAAATTTGTATTCGAAGTGAAAATTTATGTCATACGAACCACTGCTCACATTCCTTCAATGCCGCATTGGTTAAAATGTAAATACAGAGACTATTTTCCGTCAAACATCCCTTTGACAAGATTTCCAATTCCACCATCACCGGTGAATTTGGAAATGATACTTGCCACTCCACTATCATTGTCCATTCCAATTTTCTTAATCAAATCTGAAGGATCAGATGCATTGCCCGTTTCAGGATCTGCAAATCTTTTAATAATCGAAGGCACGATTGTGTTTGCGATTCCACCGGCTTTGTCATTATCAAATCCAAACTTGTCCATCAAACCTTGTATCACATTCTGGTGAACACCACCAGCCACCTGATTGCTTTGATGATCCGTGTCTGCATTACCATTAAACAGATCCATAATACTTGAAATATTACCATTGCTGATTTGACCTTTAATAGTGTCAAATACACTTGAATGTGCTACCTCAAACACTTCATTGTGCTGAGTATCGTTCAATTCATGCGTGGTTTTTACATCGTCTCCTAATTGTTCTTTGGCGAACTGAATAATCTGTTCTAACATGTTTTTTGCTTTTGTGGTTTGGCGCTAAAAGTAATCTGAAATGGTCATTTCCTAAACACACTATTGTTCAGATAACTCAATCATAAAACCTTCCTCCAATTCATCTTTCCTGTTTCATCCATTACTTTTGCCTACTCAATTTTATGATATGGAAAGATTAGAACAATTCAAAGAAAGCATCAATGCCGGTTATGCATTCAAAGGTGAATACATCACACTTGGCGGAGCCATTCTTGATCAGCAACCACTCGCGAATTGTTTGGTAAATATTCCACTCAAAACTTTGAACAGACATGGTTTAATTGCAGGTGCTACCGGCACCGGAAAAACCGTCACTTTGCAAATCATCGCTGAAAACATGTCGGCAAAAGGCATTCCTGTACTCATGATGGATCTCAAAGGTGACTTAAGTGGCATAGCCGCAAGTGGAACGCTGAATCCCAAAATAGAAGAACGTCATGCGGCCATCGGTATACCTTATCAGGCTGGTGGTAGCAATATTGAATTGCTTTCACTTTCCGGAGAAAAAGGCGTAAAACTTCGTGCGACAGTGAGTGAATTCGGTCCGGTTTTGTTTTCGAAAATATTGGAGTTGAATGATGTGCAGGGCGGCATTGTCGCCATCATTTTCAAATTCGCAGATGACAATGATTTGCCATTGCTCGATCTCAAGGATTTCAAACGAATGTTGCAATACGCGACAGATCAAGGGAAAGAAGCGATCGAGAAAGAATACGGAAAAATTTCGGAAGCATCAGTAGGTACGATTTTGCGTAAAGTGATTGAACTCGAAACGCAGGGCGCTGAAAAATTCTTTGGCGAAAAATCATTTGAGGTTTCGGATCTCATTCGCACCGATCAGCAGGGACGTGGGATTATCAGCATCGTTCGTTTGACAGATATTCAAGACAAACCGAAGCTTTTTTCAACTTTTATGTTGCAAATGCTTGCTGAGATATACAACTCATTTCCCGAAGCCGGAGATCTCGACAAACCAAAACTATGTGTATTCATCGATGAAGCCCATTTGATTTTTAATGAAGCATCGAATGCATTGCACAATCAGATTGAATCCATCATCAAACTGATCAGATCCAAAGGTGTGGGAATTTACTTCTGCACTCAGAATCCGTACGATATTCCGGAAGATGTGCTTGCTCAATTGGGTTTGAAAGTGCAACATGCTTTGAGAGCTTTTACAGAAAAAGACCGCAAAGCCATCCGCAAAACGGCCGAGAATTATCCCATTTCTGATTTTTACAAAACAGAAGAACTTTTGACAAGCATTGGAATTGGTCAGGCCCTGATAACAGCGTTGAACGAAAAAGGAATTCCCACACCACTCGCTGCCACTCACCTTCGTGCACCTATGAGTCGCATGGGTGTGTTGTCGTCTGAAGAGATTGACCGCGTGGTCAACTCTTCATTGCTTGTGACGAAATACAATGATGAAATCGATCGTGAAAGCGCCTATGAAATTTTGGAAGCAAAAATCCGGAATGCCAAAGCAGAGACCGAGGAGGAAGAGCAAGAAGTGCAAGTGAAAGAAAGATCTAAAACCAAAGAAAAGTCTGAACCTAATGTCATCGAAAGAATGACTAAAAACACGATGGTGCGCCAGGTTGGCAATACGGTTATTCGCGAACTAGCTCGGGGAATTCTAGGTGTTTTGGGCCTCGGTGGCAAAACCAGCAAAAGAAGAAGCAGCCTGTTTTAAGTCCGTATAACCAACAACCGGTATTGGATAAGAATCGCTGAGCGCATGAGTACCAAAGGTATTGGAGGTATATTCGTGAGTTGAAGTGAGAAGTGAGAAGTGAGAAGTGAGAAGTGAGAAGTGAGAAGTGAGAAGTGAGA
>JANOVT010000117.1:0-34155 GCA_031417525.1 Flavobacteriales bacterium
ATCCCTGCTTCGCCTGGAGGCATAATGCCCGCTCCTTGCACAAGAAGATTGGTAACGATGTCGGCGAAAATATCACCAACAGTTTGCATGGTGTTGGCAGTGTTATTTCCTGCATTCCAACCTTGCACCGATACTTGAATTTGATCACTCATCCGCACTGCGGAAAGATTCGCAGGGCCTTGTGTGGTATTTTGTGTGCTCAGTTCACTTACGCTGTTACCCGTATCTTCGGTAGCAGGATAACCGAGGCTCACTGCGGTTCGGCTGTAGTCTATGTAGTTGTAATTAAAACCTTCGTCTGTTGCGTTTTCAATTTCCATCGTTGCTACCAAAACATCTTCAGTTGACTCTTCTTCCGTAATCACTGCTCGAACATTACCCAAGTGATCGGTCAGATAGTAGTCGTATATAAAATCGGTTTCTGTGCTTGTTTCCGCTGGCCGAACTATACCAACCGGCGTTGATGAATGAACAAAACGATATGTTGTGCCATCGTATGAATATTCAACACCATCAAAGTAATAGGTGGTGATGCCGCCAACACTTTTTGAAAGTTTGGTTCCCGATGCGTCGTAGGTGAAGAGACATGGATCGTTTGCGTGGTCGCTATGGGTTGCCTGATTCATCAATCCAAGCGCATTGTAAGAGTACTCTAATTTTTTGTTGCGGTCTTGAATACAATTACCAAGTTCATCATAAAAATATTCCTCCTCATGCTCATCTTGATTGAGAAATTGAGTGAAGTATGGTGAATATTCATTGTCTGCGTAATCTTCCACTTTGTTCAGACGATGGCTAGCACCCTCGTATTGATAAATAAGAAGATCGATTGTTTGTGGGTTATAGAGCCACGTTTTTACGCGGTTTCTTTCCAATTTGGTTATGTTACCAGAAAGATCATAGTCAATTTTTTCCATGAATCCATTTTCAGCTTGAACGAATTTTCCATAAGCGGCCAAACTTTGTGACTCCACTGCAAATGCACCACAAGTCATTCGGTACATATCATCATATCTGTATACGTATGTCTTTTCCTGAATCGTACTTCCATCTTCATCCGGGTTTTTCGTGTTGAATTGAATCGAACTTATTTGTCCACCGAAATAACTCTCGGGCATGACGGAAGACGCGTGATATTTATTGCCACTTGCTATTACGTCAAGCGCATGGTAGTTGATCTCCATACCGAATACATCGTTGTCTTCGAGGTTGTCGCCATCATCCACTAGATTGCTGTTATTAATTTTGCGAAGCCAACCACGTTCGTTGTAACGATAGTCAATTACTTGCATTCCGGTATTCATTCCTTCTGGAATATGAAGATGTTTTCGATGAACTTGTCCAAGCTCGTTATACTCCAATCCGAACAGCTGCACCCAAGGATCGTCTTTGGTTCTCTGGTAATAATTCAGCATCCTACCTGTGCGATCATATTCGTAGTTGTTATGTGTTTTGATGGCTGATTCACTTGGAATAGCGGCAAGCTCACGATATGATGTAATCAGTTGTCCGCGCCAATTGTATTGCATATCTCGTCGGTCGTATCCTCCAGTGAATGTTTGATTCCAGGTTTGTATAGGTCGTGACTTGGTGTCGTAATACACCACTGAGGTTAGATACTGTTCGGTCGCTTGATCGAGTACCTTAGTGAGCGTTCCCGTTGGCGCACCACGTTTTCTTGTTGCTAACTCTTCTTCCCCTTCATAGTCCAAGTCAGTATGTTCAAAACTGTAATCATCATAATACTGAACGTTAAAAATTTCATCGTAGAAGAGGAGGTCAACCGGACCGTTCATCATCGTATACCCGAACACGTCGCAATCTTGTGGGTCGGTACATTTGGTTTCCCAAAACGTATTCACATTACTGCTTGCAGGAGGAATTGTATTTGGACCGATATAAAATTGTGTTTGAGTTCCGTGCCTATCGGTGCCAAAGGAAACTGTACCGTTGTAGATTGGTCGTCCTAAGATGTCATAACGAACAAAACTCCAAAGACCTTGTGATCGCTGTTTTGCATCCTGCGACATTACCATCTGACCAAGATCATCATAGACAAAATGTGTGTTTTCCGTTTGGGGTGTATGTTTTTCAACCAGGTTTCCGCGTAGGTCATAGATAAATCCATAACCCATCCTGAAATAGAGTTCGTAGCCTTCGCCCGAAGGAGATTCAGAAAAGGAATAGATCCCTGATAGATCCATGTATTTTATAAATTCCGGGGAGATTTCAAATCTGAGATTTCCTCTGAAGTCATATACATAGTAGGTGTCCACATTAGCATCTATGGGATTGCCTGGAGCAGAGACCATGTTGCCGCTATGCCCCAATGTTCTATCCGAAGTGACAACACGCGGACCTGATTCATACGCTAACACAATAACTCTCTTGAGAATGAGTCTTCCAAAAGGATCAATGAACTGCCAGGATTCTTGACCATTCTCATCGGTGGTGGATATTTTCACAAGTGAATTGGCTGGCCAGTATCGAGCAGCCTCGTTAGCCATCGCATTGCAATTCGAATATTCATCGTAATTCAGATAGGGGTCATCAATTCCTTGAATTGTGAACATAAGCACCTCATTTTCTTCGTTGAAACTGATGTGTTGCCTCATGGTGTTATGATCCTCAAGTCTCCACGGTTTACCAACGTTGGATACTTCCTCCACCCGAGCCCTTGGTGAATGCTCAAGCACTATCTCAGCCTTTGCCCACTCTTCGCTATGCGCAATGTCATCTTGATTGGTATAGAAATATACCTGCTCACTCAGAAAATTTGTGAGAACACTTTCGGCTTTGTAGTTCCTGGTATACGGCAAATATTTGGTTGGTGTCCGACCATATTTGTCAAAGAACTGCGCACTGATAATATCCCTGTTACCCGGACTTTGTTTATAAGATTGTGTTTGAATAGTTCGATTCAGACCATCCATGAAAACGCGTGAGGTCATATAGTCGTAGTTGTTCAACTCCTCATTAAATGCTTCGGTATAATCAGTATTTTGTTGAAGCATGATTCTGTTGGTATACAACGGAAAATTAAAGCCTGAGTCACTACTGTATGATCCTTTCTTTGTCGTTGCCCGCAAATTGTATTCATTGTCCATGATCCAGATTGGCCGCATGCCATTGTCATACCCCATGTAGGTACAAAAATTGTTTTCATCACACTTAGTGTGAATGGTGCCATTGGGGTTAAAGCTGACTGTAGACATGAGCGCGTCTTCAGGATAGTATCTCAGTTCATCGATAAAGGCCATGCCAATGGATCCAATGAGTAGCACTCCAACCTGTACATCAAAGTTGTTTGTGTTTTCGACCAGATATTCTTTGTATTTCCACCCCTGTTTATCCATGGGTTCATCGACCAATAATGTGATATCTAGGTTATTTATTGGAATGGCGGGTAATGCAACCTCTGACTCATGATTTCTTTCCCAATACGAACAAATAAATTTCCCGGGTTTGGCCTCAAAGAAGATAGGCTCATCATCTGAAAGCGCATACGCGTTCAGTCCAGTCCTAGCAATTGGAATTTCCATCCCATTATTTGTTTCGATTTCTCCAAATACTTCACTCTGAGAATATTCAAATCCACCCGTATTTTCTGTTTCAAAACTGCTGTAATAAATCTCATTGATGTTTGCGTTGGTTACGGACGCAACAGGACGACCATCACTATAATCGAGCATCACTGAATTTTGAGTATCATAACTAATATGACCTGATAGCAGCCTTCCATTGCTGTCATATTCATCATAATTTGCTACAAGACGGTAATCCTTGTCGAATAGGAATCCGTTGGGAGAGCAAATAGCATAGGGAAAAGTTGAAAGTGGTCTTGGTGTAACAAGTTCCAGCACCCACTTTTGATGGGGTAAAATTTGATTATTTACCATGTGATAAAGCGTAAGTGTTGCACCTATTATTCTTTCCATTCCCATTTCATCAATAGCGTATTCGAACTCTTCGATAGGGACTGACTTCATTGATCTAACCTTCATGTGCCATAAAGCAGTGACCATTTCATTGTTGCTTGATGTCGAAGAATTTGGATAATCTCCACTGAATTTGATTTTGTGCCCGATAGTTTTGTACGGATTCACATTGCCTCGTACTGTTGAATATTTCGAAGGGATCGAATTGAAGGCAAGCTCTTCAATGACTTCTGTGCTTGTTAAAAATATTTCGTCGTCATCCTCATTGTATTCTTTCGAAATGATCTCCGTCATTCGAAAATCTTCATTGTAGTAGCGATATTCAGTTGTCTGAAGAACTTCATCCGAATAGTCATAGATGAGATCAATTGATTGTTCATTTTGATCTTCTATTAAAAAACTGGCACCCAAAGAAATTAAGGACAAGGCCAAAGAAATCGAAGCGGTGTATGGTGCGATAGGTCCGGATGCTAAAGCCACAGAGATAGCTGATGCAATAACATTGACAATTGCATCTTCCTGCGCTTCGTCAAACGCCTCACGAGGAATACCATGAATCGTCCAATCATCATAGCCTGTATCATCAATTTTTATGGTTTGAACACCATACACGGGTGTCGTTGGAGTAGTGTCATACACATAGTCGACTGAATTGATGAGTGCAACTGACCCATCTTCCATTTTTTTGTACGACTTCACATGCCGAAGGGCAGTATTTCTCCAGGACGTGGTGACATTGACTCCCGAAATCACACCTGTTGTTGCGGGGACATCTTCAACGAGATATTCATACTGTGTAAATCCCGAATCAAAACCATCATCATCGCTGAAAACTTTGACCTTCGAATAGAGCACAAACGAGCCATGCTCATTGAGCAGCGGTTGCACCGAGCCAGAAGTTTTCATTTGATAGGTGCAGTCGCAGGATTCACTAACTTCACCATTATGATTGGTGTTGCCCGTAGCTCCAGCGGTAGTAAATCGATTAATTCGACCACTATGGTTCTGACCTACATAGTTATACACAGGTGCTGATAGTAAGACACCATCAGAAGTGTATTCGACCCCTTCTTCAACCGCACCGTATTCTAGTCGTGTAACAATGTCATTGCTATGGTCAGAGTCACCATCAGATGTTATTAATTTATGCAGCCGCAAACCACCCGCATTCATATGATGCATGAATTCTGGTTCGAAGTAGGTTGTTGGTTGATTATAGCGAACGGCCACATCCAATTTGAAGTCGGCCATTACATAACCTCTGGCTTCGATACGAGCTACAAGTTTGTAGTGACCGGGCTCTAAATGGACGAATTCTATATTTTCCCATGAATAGCCTTCATGCGGAACCATTTTTTCGAAGTAATAGTCTGTTCCAGAAATACCGACAATTTCGAGCCACAGATGAAGATACGTGTCTCGCTCGATATCGTCACAGTCAAAGCCACTCGCAATATCAACGTTCATGGCAATGTACTCGTATAAGAGTTGAACATCTTGTGCGCCTTGCGTCTCAATATCGAACAATTCGAAGTTAGATACATCAGAAGCATCTGGCAGATAGCAGCCACTACTAAGCGTTACCCCAGTTGGTGCAATTGAACTTCCCTGTGGAATTTCATAAGGCAGAACTTCTTGTAATCCAATTTTGTTATATGTGTGATTTTCAAATTCAAAGGATTGACTTCCACCGGATGGATATTTGATTTTCAAGAGCTCTTTACCCATGCCATTTACTTCTGAATACGGTGCGGCTTCGCGGTATGGACCCACTTGATTATATGGATCACGCAAACTGTATTCACAAGCCAAACCCTCGTTCAAATATGCTTTGTTGTTATAGCCCCAATGATCTTGCGCAAAACTATTTCTCGGAGGAAGTAACTCGTTAGCGTAATAGAAGTTTGTAGGCGCATCGATTGCAACGTCATTACCTCCAAAGAATTGAATGTTTTTGAGCATGAGTCGTGTATAATCCTGAGGGGAAAGAAAACTCTCAGCGAGAAATTGTGCAGGAAACGACTCAGAATATTCGTAATTGAACTTCACATGACCCATTGAAATTTGATCGGCATTTTCGAATGTTATCTTATCCAAAATAAAATCGTTCTCCATGTCTTCTCGTTCATCTCCACGAATAAACTCTATTGTCCCATTCACAGTGGAAATACTAAATAAACGAACATAGTTCATACTCGTAACCACTAGAGTTCTGGTGACGCGGTCGTCTGCGACAACACACGGTTTGATACCAGTAAAGGGGTCGTTGTCCAAGTCATTACTTGAATTATTGTCATCATCTGCCCATTGACCTGAGCATGCGACTTCACCTTGCGCTGTTATAGTTTTAACCTCATCCATATAACCGAACTTTGAAGCCTCTTCATTTGTTTCATATACAAATGTGGCTTCAACTTGATTATTCGGATTCCTGATTTCTGTGAGCATCCATGCGGAAACAAATTCAGGTCCGGGATCAGTGTCGACATTATCCTTGCGCATTGCTGAAGTACTCAATTGGACCTCATCAAATTTGTACAATACTCCATCAAGATTGATAATGGTAAATGAAACAATGTGATTGCCTTCACGATGATAGCCGATTTTGATTTCTTGCTTTGGAAAACAAATAATGGGATCTTCATCGACTGGTTCGCCATCGCCGTTTAAAATAACTTCATAGTAATTTGGATTTTGACTACTTGGTCGTATGCGGTCATTAATGCCGAACATAAATTTCACCGAGAGCCCGGGAGCATTTACTTGAAAAACATCTGGCTCCATGTCAAGCTGACCAGCCATCATAAGGCTTTTTTGAAAGTCACCAAGCGCTGGTGGATTTGTGTGAATAGTCACTGGCGCCGGTGATCCTCCCCCAGGTGCGATGGAAGAATTATATTCACCAGTAAAACTTTGTTCTACACAAAAATCATTTGCTTGAAGATACCCGCCGCCAATTGGGCTATCAGTGTAGGCCGTCCGATCTTCGTCCGGTAAGCCATGGAGTTCACGTGTAATCGCGCCACCAGCATTGACATTCCAACCAAGCCCAGCCCTAGAAGCGACATCGTTAACTTTAATTCCAGCAGTGTTGTAACTGAGTGAGACAGGAATATCCATCTGATACCCTTTGATGGTGTAAAGTGGAATATTCACGTTGGCTGTCCCACTTGCGTAGTCAATGCTTGTTTGCGCATGAAGAAAGGATGTAATCGAAACAAGTGCGATTGAGATGAACAAATTGATGGCCTTCATATAAAAGTGGTTTAGTAGTTCAATATTATTTCAAATGATGTTTGCCTTTTAGCACGATTCCTGTTCGCATCACAAACGCGGGTTGACCTGTGGAACGATGGAGAAAATCGTACATGATTTCAAGCGTGGGATTAGATTTTTTGTTTTTAACTGGATAAACAATTTTCAATCCTGCCATGGCACTGTTCATGGCATTAAATCCGCCGTGGTAGTTGGCAACACCTGTGTTGTATGGTCTGAAATTCCTTTCATAGCCTGCCTGTACAAAAAGTGATTTGCGCACTTTCAAATCAAGAAATGATCGTACACCAAAACCAGAAGAAACAGGAACGCTCCATTTATCTTCAGCATGAAGTTGCACCTTAGGCATTGGCTGAATAAAATTCCCGCTGATCCCTAAGTTTCCATTTTTGAAATATTGATAGCTCAAGCCAGCGGCTAACGTGGAACTGGCGGGAAGAAAAGAATTACGACGATCAAATTGAAAATTCGCGGTATAGCTAAGGCGGTCAACAAAACGTTTTGTTTTGAGTGGATTTGGATTCCATTCTGAATCCTTCTCTTTCGAATCATCTTTCTTCGCAAGTTTCAAGGAGTCAACAGACGACTTCATTTCTTCCTTATTGGCATTGTATTGATCATACGTCGATTTGACTTTGTGTTTCTCTTTCAACGCTTCTTCCTTCACATCTTTTGCAATAGTCGCCGCATCGTTATTCGGAGTCATTTTGACTCCTTTAACCAAAGATGCAACAATCGATTTTGATTCTATAGGTGCATTCTCCAATAATGATTCAAGGTTCAATTTTGGTTGAGATGGCGTTACCATCGGGCTCTTCACAATACCTCCAAGTTGACCTTTCAAATCAACAAATGAATGAAACAAAGGGGATTTACTCAGACTAGCCATTACCAATCGCTCTATGGGCGATCGGTCTTGAAATAGGGCTTGGCATTCTTTAAGCTGCGATCCTAAATAGTAGTTCAGTTTCTTAATAGGTAACAGCATTGTACTTCCCCCTGGCACATCTTGCATAACAGTCAGCATGTACTGGTATCGGTCATGAACATATTCCTGAATCAATTCCGAACGTTTCATTTCCTGTTGAAGACGGTGTCTCTCCGTCTGAACGGCCGATAATTTATCTGAATCACATGTGGCACATTTCGTCATGAGGTAGTTCGACGCACATGTGATTGAGTCAACTTCACTATTGTATTTGTCGGGAATCTGATTCGATTCACGTGAGGAACGATTTTCAAAACGATTGAAGCTGTACCACGCATCCATCATCAATGCCTCTGCGGATACTTCAGATTCTGAGCACGCACTTGGAATGCTGAATGGCATTTCTTCAAACGGCAAAGAACCTTGTTGGTGCTCATTCCTCAATCCAGCATCAGAGCCATTGGTATTTAATGCGGATGTAGCATTGTCTGAAATCTCATAAGATTTCAATCGGGCTTGGTCTGTTATAGTGCTCCCAGAAAAATTCGAAGCTGGCAGTGTGCAGAGTGAATGAAGAAATGCGTCTTCTTGTTTGAAATATAAATGGAGATAGTAATTGTTCGTTTTTTGGAGTCGCAATGTGCATTTCTGCATTTTTTTGACTGTCCTACTCACGTAACGGTTACACTCGCCTGAAGTCAAAGCAATAAGCGATGTATCAACCACCACATAGTCTTCTCCGTTCGACTCATGTGTTTGCGCATGGAGACGAACGGAAAATATTGACAGTACTATAGCGATACAGAAATATTTCATCTGAAGAAACAGTGGTTAAACAAACGTGAGATGTCGGGAAGACGACTTACTCGGTAATAAAGGAGTGCGGGCTAAGTGGCTAAGGTGTTTTTCTAATGGTGGTAAGAAAGAAGATTTTGGTAATTAAGTGAGGCAATGATAGGTGAAATTCCGAATGGAATTCAATTGTGAATAAAATTAGTCCGGCAAATGAAACCGTTCAGTGTGAAATAAAATGTCACTCATCATTAATCTTCTGTTGAAATTTTCTTGACTCTCTCATGTCTAGTCTGCTATGCTGTATCCATAAAATCCCAAAAACATATATCGAATGGAACAGAAGAAGTTTGAACTTGCTGAGATCACCATCTCGTTTTCTACCAAAGTAAAAGTGAAACCAAAGATTCGTAGAAGTCATGAGGTGTATGATTTGTTGAAAGAGATTTATGATGACGAGAAGGTGGAGCTTCGCGAAGAATTTATTTGAAATAGTACCGAGATCTGCGGCAAATGGAAAGCAAGGCGTTTTTTTTCTAAAACTATGAAAGTCAAGTTTAATATAACTCTAGAATGAAGGCGTCAACCTTCGTCCGAATCGCTCTATTTGAATTTCACTTCAGTTTCTGAGGTTCACCTCACCTCCACAACCTCCACCTCAAAAAATATCGGCGTTCTTGGAGGAATCAAACCACTTGAATTGCCGGATTCCCCAAAGCCAAGATAAGAGGGTAAATAGATTCGAGCATGATCGTGTGCTGTGAGAAAACTCAGTCCGTATTGAAGTCCGCCCACAACCTGCCCAGGCTTTCCAAAAGTGAATTGCATTTCAGTGATAGAATCAAGACGTTTCTGATCAAGTAAAAAAGTGTTGTATTGGATACGAATTTCCTTGCCCGGCAAAATGGAATCGCTTGTAGCATTGTCGAGATACTGGATAAAACAATCGCCATGTTTTTCAAAATTGAATTCGGTATCGTTCATCAACAGAAGTTCGATGGCTTCCGATTCTTCCATCTCTTGCTGTTGTGCGGCATGCATGAGATAACTGGCGTATTCATTTTCAGTAAATGTTTTTAGAACGTGAATCGAAAACTCCATTTCTTCGTCAGGTTTGAAAGAAGATGTATCGGCGAATGCGCTGAGGTAACAATTATCTATTTCAGAAAATGGAATGATAAAGGTGTATCGATCGCCGCAATGAATAGAATCAAGTTCATTCAACAAACGAAGTCCAGGTGGATCGGTGTCCTTGATGGCGGCGGATTGTTTGTGCAAAGCATGATGATGTAGCTGAAATTGATATCCGCTGTCTGGTCGTTGAATGCTCGCGTATTTAATTTCGGCAATGAAATAATCCGCGTCTGATAGGGATGGCGAACAATCACCGAATTGATCGAGACGTTTAAAAATGCCGCTTTCTGTTTCATCAAATCCGGGATGAGGATTGCATGACGCAAGTAAAATCATCAAAGAAAAAAAGCAGATCCTTTGTTGAAATTTTGAACTGAAAGAAAAGGAAGGAAGCAGTTTCTTCATAACAAATTACTCTGCGGAAATCAAGTGAATGTCATAGACCACTGAAGCGTTCTGAGGAATTTTCCCTGAGTCGCCAGTAAAACCAAAAGCGAGGTGTGAAGGCAAAATGATCTTTGCCCGATCTCCAACACGCAGTAGTTGCAAAGCTTCATGAAGTCCGGTCTCCACATTGTCGTGCCCTACTACGATTCGTTTGGGTTTATCGTCACCGGTTTCATAGCAAAGAGAATCGTTGAGCAAATAAATTTTGTATGAAATAAAAGCATGATCATTTTCTTTCACAACAGCGCCGGTGCCATTTTCATAAATCCAATACTGAAGTCCGGTTTTGGTTTCAGTCATCGGCCATTTCTTTTTCTGGATGAAACGGGCAATTTCTTTCATCTCCTTTTCATGCTGTTTTTTATTCTCCTCAATCATGCCCTGATGAATGCGATTGACGTCTGCTTCTGTTATTTCTTTTTTATCACCACAACCATTGCAACTCACAAGGAAAATGGAATAGAGAACAAATACGATGAGGGAAATTTTCATTTAGCTGTTTTTAATTTCTTCTTTCATCTGTTGAACAAGCGTTTTGAATTTTTCCAATGTGTCTTCCATTGAAAGGGGAGAGGAAGCACCTGCCGCATTCATGTGTCCACCGCCCGTCCAATGTTCTCTTGCAAAACGATTGACATCAAAAGATCCTTTTGACCGAAAAGAGATTTTGATTTCATTGCCGCCAGCACGAAAAAAAGCCGCAAGTTTGACACCTTTTACACTCAAAGCTTGATTGACGAGACCTTCTGTATCGCCCTGGCGGTAATTGTTTTTGAGCAATTCCTCCTGGCTTAGCCAAATGAATGCCGTATTACAATCCGAAAGTATTTCAAGTTTTTCACTCAAAGCATAACCGATGAGTTTAAGTCTGTCTAAAAGATTCGTATCGTACACTTCACGATGAACGTGTGCATGATCCAATCCTTTTGCGATCAGATTTCCGACAATGTTGTGGGTGTCTTGAGAAACAGAAGGATAACGGAATGAACCGCTGTCAGTCATGATGCCACAATAGATGCACTCTGACATTGGAACGTCGATAAGACTTTCTCCATAACAATCCGCGATGAAGTGGTAGATCATTTCGCACGTGCTACAGGCGGAAGTATCGCTAAAAATGACTTTTGCAAAATTGCCTGGTTGCTGGTGGTGATCGATCAGAATAAAATCCGCTTTCGCTGCTTCCAGATCCTTTTGCATTTCCGCTCCGACTCTGCCCAATGCATTGTAATCGAGTGAGAATATCAGATCAGCCGAAGCGATCGTGGATTTGGCTTTTTCCGGTTCCTGTTCGTGAATGATGATTTCCTGGTAAGCAGGAATCCATTGTAAAAAATCGGGCACAGCATCCGGAAGAATGGTAAAAACATTCTTGCCAATCGATTTCAGAAAGAGGTGCAAGGCTAAAACGGAGCCTACAGCATCTCCATCCGGATTTTTGTGTGCCGTCACCACAATGCTTTCAGCACTGCCGATAAGACTTTTTATCTGAGTGATTTGATCGTCGTTCAACTTGAGTAACATGAGACAAAATTAAGCAGGGAGCAACGTGGGCAGATTTATTGCCATAAACTTGCCATGAAGTTTTTGAACAATCGGAAGAATAATGGCAACACGCCAGGAATAGAAATGAGAAATTATTTGAAACGAATTAGATGGATCAGCGCAATAGCCATAATGAGTCTGGTGCTGATTTCTGCTTCCATACATAAGTTTTATGTCAGCAAAACCACCATTGTGTTTAATGACAGAACACGCATTTTTGAAGTGACAACGAAGTTTTTTACGGATGATCTGGAAAAAGTGTTGATGAATGGAAGTGATAAATCATTGCATCTTGGACAGGAAAATGAATCAATTGAAACAGATCCTTTAATCGAAAAGTACGTCATGGATCATTTGAAAATAAACATCAACGACGAATCGATTGCAATGCGTTATGTCGGCAAAGAAGTCGACAGCGATCTGACTCATTGTTATTTTGAATTTTTCAGAACACCTCAGTTTATCACGATGAAGGTTGAGAATAGTTTATTGATCGATGTATTTCCTGATCAACAAAACATTGTGGACCTCAGGATGAACTCATCAACCAAAACGATCATTCTTCTAAGAGATAAAACTGTGGACACATTTTTTCAATAACCAAATAGGAATGACGAAGCAGGAAAAAGCGAAGTACATCATAAAGGAACTGGGTATACTATATCCTGATCCTGCGGTTCCTTTATTTCACAAGGATCCATACACGTTATTGATAGCTGTTTTATTGTCAGCACAATGCACTGATGCCAGAGTGAATATGATCACACCTATTTTATTTCGATTGGCAGACAATCCGTTTGACATGATAAAACTGAGTGTGAAAGAAATCGAAGATGTGATCCGTCCGTGTGGATTGTCGCCTGCAAAAAGCAAAAACATTCACGCACTTTCGCAATTGTTGATAGAAAAACATGAAGGAGAAGTGCCGAAGTCATTGGAGGAATTGGAAGCTCTTCCTGGTGTTGGCCACAAAACGGCGAGTGTTGTTATGATCCAGGCGTTTGATCAACCTGCATTTCCGGTGGATACGCATATTCACCGAATGATGGAGCGTTGGGGATTGAGTTCAGGAAAAAATGTAGTGCAAACTGAACGAGATGCCATGAAAATATTTCCAAAAGATACTTGGATCAAATTGCATCTGCAGATGATTTATTATGCACGGGAATACTCACCTGCTCGAGGTGTTAATTCGGAAAAAGATTTTATCACCACTTATTTAAAAACACCATCAAAACGGAGAACGGCTTCTTATGCAAAATGAATTAATAAAAGCATATCGGTCAGGTTGGCGAAATAACTATCGGAAAAACATGCCGGCTTCAGAAGCATTCTTCAAGGATATTCTATTTGGCTTCAGCGACTTTTTTCTTTGGTTAAAAAATGGAGGAAGATTGCCGGTGATCTTGGTATATCCGGATTTTCCAAGTAAAAAGACAACTATACGAAAAATTGCCCGTGAGCTCGGTTTTCGTATCACCAATAAACCAATTGAGAAACCGGAAGTAGTCATGTATTTCGAAGATGTGACACATGGTTCTTCTCAGTGGTTATCGCATAAGTATCCAAACTTCAAAATATTCAATCAGGATTGCACGGATATTTCCAAGAAAAAAGTGGATGAAGTGCATCAAAGAGTTTTTGGCTATCACACGATCATTGATCCTCTAACCTATCTTGGTGTTGCTGTGCAAAAAAGTGACATCAATGCATTGCATGATGGCAAAGTGGTTCAATGTCCTATCACGGAATTGGAAGCTGGTTCTGTGTATCAGGTGTTGATTGATAATTCGGCTGAAGCAGGAATGGTCATGGACTTTCGAGTTCCCGTGATTGCATGTCATGCGGTGCTTGCATACAAAAAATTCAAAGCAGAATCTGTACGATTTACGAATCAGGTTTCGTATTCGGAATTGCATGATCATACTTTGTTTTTTGACGAACAAGAACTTCAACAGATCGGAAGATTTTGTCGGGAAATGGGAGCAGATTTCTGCGAACTGGATATTCTGCGCAACAAAACGGATGGCAGGATTTACATCATTGATGTCAATAAAACGCCTTACGGTCCGCCTTACGGTTTATCTCATTCAGATGCCGAAAACGCGATCAGAATATTGTCGAAAAAATTCAGTGAAATGATTTTACAACCGCACTAGACGTCGGTTAGTTCACGCTTTTGGGATTTAGTTTCTCATAAACAATTCTTGTCAAAATTTCAGCACCATCGGGATTGAGGTGATTAACATCCACGAAGTTTGCGGCATTTCTGAATGCAGAATCATTTATCATGATCACTTCATGCTTCGAATAATCAATGTTTGTAAAAGTTCGTTTGATGTAATCAGCCATCAGATATTCTTTCCCTAGTCTGGCAGAAACAAGATTTGGATACAATATGATGTCATAGTCAATTCCGTATTTATCAAGTAAGGCAGCACTGCGTTCAAATTCTGTGCGTTGAAACTTGACGTTTTCCAGGTAATCAATTTTGGTTAGCAATAATCGTAATTTCAAACTTCTCGAACCACCTTTTGCTTCTTGTTCGATGGATGCAAAATTGGCTTCTGATCCGGTTTTGAGCCGTTTGTAGATTTTTTCTACTTCCAAAGAATCTCTTCGTCTTTGTGGATCAAATCCATAATCAGATCGGAAAATAAGACGATCGTCGCCTTCAACATACTTGAATGATCGCGTTACTGAGTTGACATTCCAGGAAACCCTTTTCAGAAAGGATGGAATGAATAGCATGTTACCGTCAGCAGCGGATTGCAAGATCTGATCGCTTTCGGCCACCAAAGAATAGAAGTTATGAATGTTATTGGCCATAGCATCGCCTTTAAAACAGAGCAAAACTTTTTTCGGATGCAGTTTTCGTTCTTCCACAAGGTTTTCAAGCAAGACATCGATGATGGCATAACACGTATGTGTAATTCCGAGATTCAAGTATTGTGTAGTTGAAGTATCCCAGGAATTGAGAAGACTGTCATTGATGCCATTGAAACAAATCGAAGATCCCATAAAAACAACAGTGCTGTCGAGGTTGTTTGTTGCGTTCAATTTGTTTTCAATCCAGGTCATTTTACTGAAATCCGTTTTTTCCGGAATAGAAAAATAATAGCTTCTCGGAAGTTTCAAAACGAAAAGTGCTGACACAACCAACGTCAGAAGGAATATTCTGAACAGAATTTTTTTAGCGAATGTTTTCATGTCAGAATTGGAAATAAATGAATTGTTCGTGATCAAGAGTGTAGAAGCAATCGATGATGAGCACCGCAAGCACCAATTCAATGGCCAGACGCACAGATGGTTTGATGTTGTATGAAGAGAAGATCACGCCTTCTGAACTATAGCGGTTGAACCATTCGAGCAATAAGAATGGAATGATGAGTATTCCTAGTCTTAAAAAGCTTTTCGCATCTTGACCTAAAAATGGCTGAGTGAAAATATCAGCGATGTACGCGAATGCTTCGTTCACATTGGCTGCGCGAAAGAAGACCCATGCGAAAGTAACAATGGCGAAAGTGATTACACCGCCGGTAATATCAGACAAACGAGAAGATTTTTTCTCGGCAAGAATCGCCTTTGATTTTTTATGCGGTTTATAAATGAGCACATAGAAGCTATAAAAAACAGAATGAATTAGCCCCCACATCACAAAAGTCCAATTTGCGCCATGCCAGATTCCACTCAGAACAAAAATGACGAAGACATTGCGATATAGTTTCCAGCCATCTACGCGCGAACCTCCGAGAGGGAAGTAGACATAATCACGGAACCAGGTAGAGAGTGAAATGTGCCAACGTCTCCAGAATTCGGCGATGTTGGTTGCGAAATATGGCAAGTTGAAATTGCGCATCAAACGCACTCCAAATAGTTTTGAAGTTCCCAATGCGATATCGGAATACCCGCTAAAGTCGCCATAGATCTGAAATGCAAAAGCAACAGCACCAATGATGAGACTAAATCCTGAAAGCGTGTCGTGTGATGAAAATGCGTGATTGGCATAGGCAGCGCATGTATCAGCAATCACTACTTTTTTGAACATTCCCCAAAGTATTTGGTGCATTCCTTCCGCAGCTAACTTAAAATGGAACTTCTTTTTTTCATGAAACTGATGGAGGAGATTGCTGGCTCGTTCGATGGGACCTGCGACTAATTGAGGGAAATACATGACGTACAAAGAGTAGATCAAAAAATCCTTTTCCGGTTCCTGTTTTCTTCGATACACCTCAATAACATAACTCAGACTTTGAAATGTGTGAAATGAAAGCCCGATCGGCAGAATAATTTTCATGACATCAACGGAATAATTCCAGCCGACAAGACTGCTGATGGAATTGACATTGCTCACGAAGAAGTCGTAGTATTTGAAGACGAACAACACCATACAAGTGGAGATGATGCTGACGATCAGATAGACTTTACGTTTTCGCCCTTCAGAGGTGGCGATTTTCATTCCTGCGAAATAGTCGATGAGGATGGTGATGAAAAGAATGAAGATATACTTCGGAATAAAAAACATGTAAAAGATGCAACTCGAAACAAGAAGCAAAGTCGATTGCAATCGATGCCTGTCTTTGAGGATAATCCAATAGGCAATGAATACAATGATCAGGAAGACCAGAAATTCCGGGGAGTTAAAAAGCATAAGCAGGCACGTCAGCTATAACTGACGGTTGCAAACATAAAAGATTGTTGAGAAAAATTTTCTTCAGAAGGAAGAATGAATGGTGGAAGCGCAAATATGACCACCAGCCATGAACGGAAGGCAGCTTCAGATGCTCAAAGAATCAATTGAGAGAAGGATCTTCGGGCATATTGGCGAGCATTTGGCCTTTTCTGCCCATGCTTTTCATGATGGTTTTCCAGAGATCATTCACTTCGCTGTTCATCACCACTTCTTTTGGAACAGAAGTGACAAACCATGAATTGGTTTTGATTTCACTTTCAAGTTGTTCCGGCGACCAGCCGCTGTATCCGACAAAGAAGCGCACCTGGTCTTTATGGACTTTGCCTGAGATGAGCAATTTTTTCAGGATTTCAAAATTCCCCCCCATGTATACTCCGGGAATAATTTCCACACTTTCTTCAATTCTTTCACCGAGTGTATGCAAATAGTAAAGATTGCTGTTTCGCACAGGACCGCCGATGCTGATTCTTCCTTCGTAGGAAGGCATGTTTTCCATGATCTGTTCCAGATCGACGTCAATGTAATTGTTCAGTACAAAACCAAAAGAACCTTCCGTGTTGTGCTCACAAAGGAAGATGACTGTACGTCTGAAGTAAGGGTCGTTCAGGAAAGGTTCAGCCAACAATACCTGGCCTTTCTGAGGTCTTAAATTTTTATCAGGGCCTAAATCCATCTCATTTCCAAATTATTTCTTTCCTTTTAACAGCGAATTGTATCCAAGTGTTGCTTTTTTCACCTGATTTTTCAGGCCGAAATTGATTCAATTATTTCATTCGAACCAAAACAATGACGAAGATTTTTCAAAGTGTGCATCATTTCTTAACAATATCCCTCTTTTTCACGATTTGTTTACATTCGAAAGGGCAGCACGTTCAATTTTCAGGTAATCGAACAGTGACCTGGAAAGAGTGCATCGAAAAGTACGCCTTAATGGATGACCAATCCGAATTTGCAAAGCTGATTGAGTGCGGAAGAACAGACGTCGGAAAGCCGCTTCATCTTTTTGTCATCAACAAGGATCAGGTTTTTTATCGTGAATTGTTTGACCGAAAAAAATCGATTTTATTAATCAACAACGGCATTCATCCCGGTGAACCGGACGGAATTGATGCTTCGCTGATTTTTGCGCAGGAACTGCTTGCTCCGTCCTCTGAATTATCATCACTACTCGACAGTGTCATCATCTGTATCATTCCGATTTACAATGTGGATGGTGCTTTGAATAGAGGCAGTTACAGCCGTGCAAATCAAAATGGGCCGGAAGAGTATGGTTTTCGTGGCAATGCCAGAAATCTCGATTTGAATAGAGATTTTATCAAATGTGATAGTCAGAATGCAAAATCATTCAGTATGGTTTTTAATCAAATCAAACCTCATTTGTTCGTGGATACACATGTGAGCAACGGAGCGGATTATCCATACACTATGACGTTGATATCGACACAGTCTGATAAACTCGGTGGTGTATTGGGCAAATTCCTGAAGACGAAATTAGAACCTGCATTATTTGAATCGATGAAAGCATGTGGTCAAGAAATGTGTCCTTATGTGAATACAATGGGACGAACTCCTGAATCGGGACTCGTTGAATTTCTGGAAACACCTCGTTTCGCATCAGGTTATGCCGCCTTGTTTAATACGATTGGATTTATCACTGAAACACACATGCTGAAGCCGTTTGATCAACGCGTCGAAAGCACTTATGCTTTCCTCATAACGCTATTAAAATACGTTGATCAACATTCGTCTCTCATTGTTGCCACGAGAAAAATGGCAGATGCTGATTTGCTTGAAATGAAAAAAGTTGCGCTTTCATTTGATTTGGATACTACCAACAAATCGACGATTTTATTTAATGGCTATGAAGCAAAATCAAAACCATCAATAGTCGGCAGTGGCGACCGATTGATATATGATCACAATGCAACGTGGTCGAGAGAAATTCCAATGTATGGGAAGTATAAACCCGGTCGTGAAATTGAAGTACCTGCCTTTTATATTGTTCCGCAAGCGTGGAGTGAAGTGATCGAGCGCCTCCGATACAACCATGTAATGATGGAGCCTTTAGGATCTGATACGACAATGAATGTTGAAGTATACATTATCGATGGTTATGAAACAGCTGAAAAACCGTATGAAGGTCATTACCTGCATTCAGAAATCAAAACGAGTAAGCAACAAAAGCAAATGAATTTTTATAAAGGTGATTATCTCATAAGCACAGCGCAACCTGCCAGGAGATACCTTTGTGAGGTGTTAGAGCCTGAAAGTGTCGATGGATTTTTTGCCTGGAATTTTTTCGATTCGGTATTGCAACAAAAAGAGTGGTTCAGTGATTATGTTTTTGAAGACATCGCTGCTGAATTGCTTTTGAATGATGAAAAATTGAAGAAGTCATTTGAAGCTGCATTGTTATCAGAAGCCGGCTTAAAGGATAGTCACTGGAATCAGTTGTATTGGATTTACAAACATTCGGAATACTTTGAAAAATCGTCCAATCGATTTCCGGTTTGTCGAATTAACTGATTACAAAAGAATCGGCAGTCATAGAAAAATTCTGAATTATTTTGAACCTCCAGACCTATCGTTAATCGTCTCAACAGAATTACGTATGTTTTTCGCAATTTCATCCAGAGGAAGATCATTAGCATCGCTGCCGAAAGGATTTTCGATTTCTTCTGCGATAAGTTCTAAGCTTGCGAGTACGTAAAAAATGAATGTTACAATAGGAATGGCATAATAGCCAAGCACAGGTCCATATGTGAATGGCAAAGTCACCACATAAATGAAAATGAATTTTTTGAGGAAAGCGGAATAAGAAAATGGGATGGGCGTATTTCTGATTCTTTCACAACCACCGCAGATTTCCATCCATTGTTGCACTTCTTGATTGATGAGCAATAGTTGTTCGGAGTTGATAGTGCCGTTGCGGTTCAATGCAATAATTCGGTCATAAAATTCACTGCTGATTTGAAGCGGAACATGTTTTTTGTTTTTCAGTTCCGTGATTTGGTAAAGCTCAGCCAGTTCTGATTCATTCATCGTTGCTGCATTGCGCAAATGATTCTTCAGCGCAAAAGGAAAATGAATCACCAATTGAATGAGATGTTTTTGCTCCTCTTCATTCTGGACAATAGCATGAATTTTTATAGCGAGGTTTCTTGAGCAATTGGTTAAAGCGCCCCAAAGTTTTCGTCCGTCCCACCAGCGCTCATACGCTGTGTTCGTTCGAAAGACAAGCAGAAGTGAAATGACAAACCCAAGAATACTGTACATCACCGAAGTTTTCGCCAGCTTGCTATCAGGTGAAATGTGAAAAAAGTGTGTTTCAAGAACTACCACAAGCAATGTGATGCCAGCGAGGATACTCATGGTCGGCGCAAGCTTGCGCACCGTATCGGCTTTGTGGAATCGCATGATCTGCGAAAACCACTCCTTGGGATTATAGGCAATCATGATTTAGTCGGAAATGTCATTGCACTGTTTTGGCTTCTTTATCGAGGAGCATGTCGACAATGCAGACACGATCTTTTTCAACCTTATAAAAAATTTTGTAATGCAGAACGGTGGCTACTCTGAAATGTCCATCGAGACCAAGTTCAATTTTTTTGGAAGATTGCAGCGGCTGATGATGGATGAGATGGAGCTTATGCAAAATGCGTGTTCTCACTTTTTCGGCTGAAAGCAATGAAACTTGTTGCATGTCTTCGATGATGCCTCGAAAGACATCTACGGCATGTTGAGAGAAGATAAAATCACTTGATGTCATGTGGCAAAGAAAATCAAAAATGACCGAGTTTGGTTTTGTTTCTCAATTAACCATAACTCCGGAAATGTGATTTATGAATGTCGCGGGTTGTCCATGTTAAGCTTTGTTCGGCCTTTAGCTTCAGCATGAATTTGGCTGTTCGCTTCCCTGAGGTTACATTTGAGTCAAATAACCTGTAATTATTGAGTCGATGAAATTATTTTACCTAACCATTCTTTTTGTGTTTTGTTCATTTTGGGCGCTATCGCAAACTCCATCGAATGATGAATGCGTTGCCGCGAGTGAATTTATCATTGATAGCGGCCCTATCACATTAAGTAACCTCAACACCGCAATTGACGGACCGGATCCAACTTGCGGTGGTTTGGGCATTCACGATGTATGGTTCTATTTTGTGTACGCTCAAGGAAATATTACGATACAGACAACACTCGGAACACTCACCGACACAAGGCTCGCACTGTATGCAACATGCGGTGGAGATGTAGTCGCCTGCAACGACGATAATGGAAATTATTCCTCCATTTTAAACTTAGGATGTTCATCACTACAGGCAGGCAACACTTACTATGTTCAGGTTGGAGGCTACAATGCGCTTCAAGGTGAATTTGTGTTGAACATCACTTCAACACCTGTCGTTGGCTGCACCAATCCTATCGCTTCAAATTATGATGTATGCGCGACAGTAGATAACGGCGGATGCATTATTAATGGATTCATAACAAATGATGAATGCACCGGAGCATTTCCACTAACCATCGGCGGTCCAGCAATTACTGCGGATAACACGATGGCAACCAGCAATGGTTCTAATCCAAGTTGTGGAAATCAGGGAGCTAACTTGATGTTGGATGTGTGGTTTTCATTTGTGCATGATGGAACAGAATTAGACGTGAACGTCAATGCAGGTTCACTCACTGACACAAGGCTTGCAGTTTACAACAATTGTGGCGGCGCGCAGATCGCATGTGATGATGATTCCGGCCCCGGCAATGCATCGTATATTCACTTTGATTGCGGAGATCTGCTGGCGGGCTTAACTTATTATATCAGAGCCGGAGGGTATGGAGCATTGACAGGTACTTTTTCTGTTTCGGTAACTTCCACGAATACGTGTGTATTGGGTGAAAGCTGCGACGTGCCTTATACAGCGCAGGTTGGTGAGAATATTTCTCCCGCTCCGAATGGCTGGTTCGCTTTTATTCCACCACAAAATGGTCAATGGAGAATTTCTACATGTAATCTGAATGCGTGTGATACCAAAATTTGGATTTATGATTATTGCCAGATGGCAAATTTTGATGACTCAAATGAAGCAACGTTTACTTACAACGATGATTTTTGTGGACTGCAAGCTGAAATAACTCCGGTGCTTGCCGGCGGACAAGAATACTATTTGCGCGTTGGTGATACCGAAATGGCATGCGGAGATTCACCCATCACATTTTTGATTGAGTATATGGGACCGGTCATTGGATGTCTTGATATACTCGCTTGCAATTACAGCGCTATTGCGGAATTGGAAGGGCCTTGTTATTACAATGATGATCCGGAATGCGATGGCATTGGTCCTGATCTGGCAGTTCTGCTTCAACCGCTTTATTCATCGCTTTATGCAACAACAATTAACAGCACTGATGCATGTCTCGTGAATGAAGGTTGTTTACAAGGCCTTGGTGTTCGTCAGATCTTAAGATTTACTACACACATAAAAAATATTGGGAATCAGGATTATTTCATTGGAGTTCCTTCAGCGGACAACGATCAATTTGAATGGGATCAGTGTCACAACCACTATCACTATGAAGGTTATGCTGAATACCTTTTGTTTGATGGAGAAGGTAATCCAATGCCTCAGATTGGTTTTAAAAATGGTTTTTGTGTATTAGATCTTGAATGTAGTGATGGCGGAATTGCGAAGTTTGGTTGCGGAAATATGGGCATCACAGCCGGATGCGGCGATATTTATAGCAGTGGTCTTTCTTGTCAATGGATCGATGTTACGGATGTTCCTGATGGTGATTATTATTTGGTAGTTCGCACCAATTGGGATCAAAGTCCTGATAATGCAGGCCACTATGAGCAGCAGTACGATAATAATTGGGCGCAAGTCTGTATTCATTTTGAAAGAGATGTGAACGGAAATATTATCAACTTCACAAAAGACATTAATTCTTGCATGCCGGTGCTTGATTGCATTGGTCAGCCATTTGGAAATACCTATCCCGATTGCGCTGGCAATTGTCCGGGTGTTCTGGTTCGTGGTGATGTTGTATCCGACAGCGCCCTCAATGAATTGGATGTGAATGATTATGTTTTATCCACTATTGATGGAAATATTCCATTTACATTTTGCTCGGATTTGAATAATGATGGAATTATTTCGGTTGCGGATGCAGTTCTTTTGGAGGCGTGCATTCATGGGCAGGAGGAATTGGGAATTCCAGCTGAAGACATGATCGATTGTCCATATGATGATGAACTCATAAATACTTCTCAAACTACAGAACTTGGAATATCTGAAGTGAACACAACGGAAGGATATGTCGATGTTTACATTCTGAATCCCGATAATGAAGTGAAAGGAATTGAATTTGAGATTTCAGGAATTCTGATCAATGATGTGGAAGCACTTTCTACCTTGGATAACTGGGACATGATTATGGAGTTTTCAACAGGAGGCGTGCACATCAGTGCTGTTGGGCACGAACCAACTTATATGGATAAGTTCTCAGTTCCCACAGCGATTTTCAGGGTCTATTACGATGCAATAACTGAAAGCGAAATTTGCATATCCAACATTATTGATATCGTAAATCTCGACAACCACAATACCAACACAGTCATTGGTGAATGTATCCCGGTGCAATTGGATTTTGCATTGTTTACGGTTGAAAGTAATACGGTATGCGCCGGAAATACATTGCAATTTACAGATACATCATTGCGTGAAATAACCACCTGGCAATGGACATTTGAAGCAGGAAATCCAGGCATTTCTTCGGATGAAAATCCTTTGGTACTCTACAGCGTTCCTGGTGTTTATTCAGTCTCTTTAACGGTGAGTGATGGAATTCTAACCGATTCTTATCAGGAAGAATTTTATGTTTCAGTGATGGCTCCGACAAGTTATTTTGTGGACAATGATCTCGACGGATATGGTGATGATTCACAACCCATCGAATCATGCACGATGGATCTATTCATGGCTGAAGTGGGTGGCGATTGCGACGATGCGAATGTGTTGGTTTATCCAGGCGCTCCTGGAACAGGAGAAGGGATTGACAATAATTGTAATCTCTCCATTGATCCGGGAGAAGTTGGTGATTGTATTTGCGATCTCACCGGTGATGGAATGGTTGATGTAAACGATCTGATGGCAGTCATCAATGAGTTTGGATGTCTTGTCGGATGCTCATCCGATCTCGACAATGATGGTGCTGTGACAACTTCGGATGTCGCCATCTTCATGGGCTGTTATCAGGTGAACTGTCAATAGAAATCATATCATGAAATCAATCATTTTACTAATAGGCCTCGCACTTACAAATTGTGTATTTGGCCAGATTCAGATGCCTGCGGAATCAAAAGTTGCATGGAATGAAATCACGCGGATTTCGCGAATGCCAAAAAGTGCTGGCGCTTCAGAGCATTCAAAGTATCCGATTTATACACTTAGCGGAGGAGAATATCTTTCATTGATCGGCAGGTTGAAAACAAACCCTGAATGGAGTAATTTGGAATCTTTAGGCGTTCTGCGAGGCAGTGTAACCGGTGGAATTGCAACTTTAAAAGTTCCGATGTCCAGCGTTGGACAGGTCAATCTCGAGGATGTTTTCGAGTATGCAGAAGTACCGGAGCGAGTCTTTCCAGATCTGGATAAAGTGATCAAAGATGTGAGAGCAGATAGTGTTCAAAATGGTTGGGGCTTGCCTACATCCTACACGGGCAATGACGTGCTCATTGGAGTAACAGATTGGGGTTTTGATTACACCCACCCAATGTTTTATGATACACTATATCAGGGAACCAGAATTGTTGCAGCATGGGATCAATACAAAATGTCCGGCGAGCATCCTTCGGGTTTTGATTATGGTGTTGAGTTCGACACACAGGAAGAATTATTTTCTGCACAATCCGATACATCGAATATTTACAGTTACAACACGCATGGATCACACGTTGCAGGAATCGCTGGCGGTAGTGGAGCAACGTCCATTTATCGCGGAATGGCACCGGAAGCGGGTTTTTTATTCGCCACATTTTTGGTGGATGTTGCTTCTGTTTTAGATGCGCTGAATTGGATGAAGGATAAAGCCGAGTCAGAAAACAAAAGATTGGTCGTCAACATGAGCTGGGGACTTTATTACCTGGGAACATTGGACGGTAATTCACTTTTGTCACAGGCGATGAATCAGCTTTCAGACGAAGGTGTCGTGTTCGTTTGTTCTGCGGGCAACAATGGTGCAAATGATTTTCACATCAAAAAAACCTTCAGTGGTGATTTGCTCACAACCCGCGTTCAATTCGATTCATACACCAATCCCAATTTGTGGGGCGAGAGCATAACTATTTGGGGCGAACCCGGAAATCAGTTCAATGCGGGAATAAAACTTTACACAACCGTGAATAATCTGCTGGCAGAAACACCATTGTATTCAACTTCAAATGCTGTTGCTTACCTCGATTCTACTTTGATTACTGGTGACGACACTATTTATTTCAATATCACAACAGAAGCAGCACATCCTTTGAATGGCCGACCTCATATGCGTATACGTGTAAAAAACACAAATACTTCCATTCGTGTTGTCTTGAATGCGACGGCACCGTCCGGTATCGTTCATTTCTGGAATGTCGCTGAATTGACAAATGGAGTAGGAAACTGGGGATTGCCCTTCATCACCTTTGGAGGATCAACCGGCATGTCAGGTGATTCCGAATACAGCATCAGTGAACCAACATGTACACAAAGTGTGATCAGCGTTGGTGCTTATGCTGCAAGCTATATCAATGTCATCGGCAATCCGGCAGGTGGTGGATTAGCTTCGTTCACAAGCATTGGCCCTCTCATTACAGAGGTCATGAAGCCGGATATTTCTGCACCAGGAGTAAATGTCGTGTCATCCATTTCTTCCTTTACAGATGCAGACTACACCACTTTTGAAACGATCACATTCAATGGCAACGAATATGACTTTGCAAAATTTTCGGGAACTTCGATGGCATCACCATGCGTTGCGGGAATTGTTGCACTCATGCTGGATGCGAATCCGTTTCTCACAGCAGCACAAGTGAAAACCATACTGCAACAAACCGCGCGTGAGGATGACGATACTGGTGTGATCGAAGCTCCAGGACATCCGCGTTGGGGATATGGAAAAGTAAATGCATATGCTGCGGTGCAATTGGCTTTGAATACGATCGGACTGAAAGTGCAATCGTTCGAAGATGATCATTTCATCATTGCACCGAATCCGGCCAATGATTATGTTGTCATCTCTTTTTCAAAAGCGCTATTCGCTTCTGAAGTGTTCGCAACGGACATCAGCGGCAAACGAATTTCACTTTCCATAGAAATGAATCGCGTTGATATTTCGAAACTTTCACCGGGACTTTACATTCTTTCCGCAAGAAATTCCAATGGAGTATCGCATGTGAAATTGGTGGTTGAATAAGCTGAAGTTTAAGTCAATTCGACTTACATGAATTCCGGACAAAGTTTCACTGCCGTCAGTTTGGGACCTTTCGGAATGATATACACAACAGAGATTTCGAATCCGCCACGACCATTACTAGCCGGTTTCAGATTGCTGGTGTTGATGTCATAACTTAATCCTACATTCCAGGCATCGTATTGTATGCCTGCGGTCATGTATCCTGCATCTCTCGCCCGCCCAAAGATTCCGGCATAGACGGATCTGCTGAGCCATGCATTGTCTTCAAGTATAAAATGTGCAAGTCCGCCGAAATTAATTTCCTGATATGTACCTTGAAACATGCACAGCATCATCGGTTGAGCCAACCATTGTTCTGTAATTTCAAATTTGTAAGCCCCATGAAAGTTGATACGCGAATCCAGTTTTACATAGCCATCGTTGAAAAAGCTTTGACGAGGATTTCCGATATTCATCAACGCTGCTCCAAGCATGAACTCTTTGTTTTTACTCCATGTCTTAAAATAGCTGGTGCCCAAATTTATGTTCAAGTAGCCGCGTGAACTTCGTGCATATTGTTCACCGGGATTGATGCCGGGATCATAAATAAATCCACTCCATTGATTATCGTAATTCAAACCTGAATAGTCTATTTTCATACTTGTAAAACCAACCATCATTCCTGCCGATATCCTTTTGCTGACGTCATTACCAACAATAAAATCTTTGCCTAATGCGAGGTTGAGTATTGTAGACTTCAGATGAGAATCACCTGCTTTATCGTTGTAGAAGGAGATGCCAGTGTTCCATTTTGTCTCTTGCGAACGACCGTCTTTTGTATTGAGAAATCCATCAGGTAATTCAAGATTGTTTGCATCTGCACTGATTCCAAAAGTGGAGTAGGGTAGAGTGACGGATCGCCATTGCGTGCGTTGATTGGCGACGAAACGATATGCGCCGTTGAATTGTCCAGTGAGTCCGGGATTCAGATTAAATGGAGACTGATAGAATTGTGAGAAGTGAATGTCTTGTGCTTGACCAATGTGATTGAATAAAAGCATCAGCACAGAGAAGAGGCACCAATGACTTTTTTGGAGTAATGGAAAAAATTTGGTGTTGATATTTTTGGTCAAGTTCTTCATACTACCTGATCAACGTGATATTACCTTCTTCAAAATATTCTTCTCCGCCTTTACAAGTTGCTTCCAGATAGTAGACGTAAACATCAGGATCCAGATCCCGACCTTCAAAGGTGCCATCCCATCCGTTTTCCAATTGTTTTGTTTCAAATATTTTTTCGCCCCAGCGATCATAAATCACAAAATACAATTCACTGATGTTATTGGCCCGAACATACATTTTTTCATTGCGATGATCTTTGTTTGGCGTAAAAGCATTCGGTATATAAATAGTGGGAGGTCCACAGACAAAATCAACCACCAGAACTTTCACTTGGGCGTTGTAAGCGCATTCACCGTCACTTGCGGTTACATAATATGTTGTTGTTTGATCCGGAGACACAATCGGATATTGCAAATGATTATTCTCAAATTCGCTGGTTGGAGTCCAGGTGTAATTCAACCCTGAGGGAAGTGCAGAAAGTTGTGATTCCTGACCTTGGGAAATCACCGATGGATTTGCTGAAGCGATGACAGAACCATTATTTAGATCACTCACGGTTACTGTAATTTCATCGCTTGCTGTGCAACCATTTTCTGTTGTTGAAAAAACAGTGAACGTTGTTTCACCCGTCACGACGACGGAAACAGATGAAGAATTTTGACCATCCACCACCAGATTTTCCGGAGCCCAGTTATAGTTAAAATCCGGATTGGGATTCAACACTGAAAGTTGAACAGTGTCATTCACACAGGTGGTAAAATCACCTTCAATGACTGTTTGAAAGCTTAACAGATTGACAAACACTTCATCTGAAAGCACACAACCTTCTGATGTAATTTGAACATAAAAAGTGGAAGGCAAAATTATATCAGTTACAATGTCGGGATCAGTGAGGTCGTCATTTAGCATCGTTGAAAAATCCGGTTCATCACTCCAGGTGATTTGTGCATTAACGGGCAAAAAAGTGGCAGACAATAACAAAGGAACTTCATCACACATCACAGTGTCGTTGGGTGCGACGAGTTGCAACTCAGGTACGATTACATTCTGGAAAAGTGTGTCGATACAAGCGTCATGTGTTACCAATACAACATAGTTCTGTGAGGTGCCTGGTTGAAAAAGTGGATTTGCACTGTTTGCGTCAGAAAGAAAATCAGGTGGCTGCCACGCATATTGATAACCAGATGGAACGTCTGATGGTCCCAAAATAATTTCATCATCCGGACAGGCCTGAGCAGATTGAAGCGATGTGGATGAAGCGAATTGAATTGTTACAGATTGATAAACCGTGTCAGCAGAACCACAATCAGAATCTTCAGCGATCAGCATCACTTCATAATCACCCGGTGCTTCAAAAAGATGTTCGGGATTCACTTCCGTACTCGTATGATCATCACCAAAATCCCAATAGTAGGATTCAGCGACAGTGCTTTCATTGTTGAATTGAAAACTTTGATTCACACATCCAATAGGAGGACTAACAAATGCCGCTTCTGTGAGAGGAAGTTGATAATCGAATTTGAAAACTCCGTTGTTGCATCCTTGTGGAGAATTGTTGCTAGACGACCATGCATTGGATGGAGAAATCGGGAAATCATCATTGCCACCACAACCGGCACAAACACTTTGATAGATAATTCCTTTTTTATCAAACCTGCTGGTTCCGCCATCAACGTGCTCTGCACTCGTGCTGCCACCGAAGTAAGTTGCATATTCCAGAACACTCATGTTTTCATCAAAAACAGCAAGATAAAAGTCGTTGTTGGTTGTTGAATTGTCGAAAGCATCTGCTGTAAGATCCATACCGGCGATGGTTGAAAGATTGCTTCCAGGATTCAAAGCAGAAACCGTTGCTCCCCATCCTGAAATGTAAACCCGATTACCACAATCAACCAGAAATGCAGAAGGAGACAAAGTTGGTTTTCCACTGCCCGTTCCAAAAACAGTTGACCAGATGACTGAACTCAGATCACCAGAAAATTTGCTCAATAAATTCCCGCTGTTCGCAGTTCCATAGCCCGCATTGTAGATAAAATCACTGTCATCTGCATTGGTCTGTCCATAAACATATACAAGATCTTCATTGTCTATCTCGATGAAATAAAGTTGATCATATTCGTCTTTACCCCAAAAAGTGCATGCCAAGGCTGATTGTCCGTCGGAAGAAATTTTATAAATGAAACCATCCGCAGCGGTGCCTCCACCGTGATTTTCCTGAACCGCATTATTGCTTACCGGAAAATCAGTTGACACAGTTCCACCACATGCATAAAGTTCACCGACACTATTTTTTGCTATAGAAAATCCCGAATCATCCAATGTTCCGCCGATGAATGTGCTCCAAAGCATAGTACTCATTGTAGGTTCAATTTTGAGCAAAATAGCATCTTGCATTCCTGCTAAATTGTTTTGAATAGCATTGACGGTTGGGAAATCAGTTGAAAACGTGGATGAAACGATGAGCACATTTTCATCCTGATCAAGTTCAATTTCGCCGCGAAATTCATCTGCGTAATTTTTTTTCAAAAAGGTAGAAGTGCAAACACCATCATTGGCGGATCCGCCTACATAGGTGGAACCAATCAAAGCAGTACAGTTTGCATTGAAATGAGATATCACAATGTCTGTTCCGGAAGGAAATACGGCACCTGTGCCGGTCGGACTCACCGTTGAGCCGCCGCTAAAGTCTTCATCAAATGCACCTGTTGTTGTGGGGAAATCTGTGGATCCGGTTGAACCATAAACGAACAATTCATCATCTTCATTCACAATGATGCTATGAGGCAGATCGTCCCCTGATCCTCCGAGAAAAGTAGACCATACCATGTAAGTACCCGAAACATCGTACTTCGAAAGAGCCATGTCAATTCCTTCTTCGATGCCACTGTCTCCGCCTTGATGTGTTGTTTCATAAGCACCAACAGTTACAGGATATTCTTGGCCGAATGCTGAACTACCACTGTACAGATATCCATTATTGTCATAGGTCGCGGTGTATCCGAAGTTGTCGCTGGTGCTACCGCTGTATGTTGAAAATACGATTTCAGGATCGATGATAAGTTCTTTGTCTTCGTCATATCCCTTCGGGAAAATGAATGTGACTTCGTTGCCATTCAAAGCATAACTGCAATCAACCAGTTTTTTTTCACCCTTTATGATTTGATATGACAACGGTTTTTGTTCCCAGATTTCATTGACCGATGTTGTGATTTTTAATCTTCCATTTTCCAATTCAATTTTTTCCACGGCATCATATCGCATGTTGATTTGTTGAATATCTGCGCCAGGTCTCACGATAAAATCATACTTCAGGAAGAAATCTTTAGAATAGACTTTGAGGTCAATCGAATTCCAAAAATTGTTCAACTGAGCGCAACCATAAGAAGCGCACCCACCTTGCCATTTTGATTGATCTTTTCCAAGGAAATAGTTGTAACTGGTTATTTGCGGGTTGGAAAATGAACAGGCAGCAACTTCATTATTTCCAGAAAATTTAACCTGATAAACGTGACCTCTGATGCGCGTGTCGTCCGGTTGGAAAATGGTTCCCTTGTCATGGGCAGCTCTCACATTGCTGAGATCCAGGAAGTGATAGGTAAAGGCGTTTTTTTCTAGAAAAAATTTGCCACTTTCAAGATCACATGCCGCTTTCACTTGTTGAGGCCACTGCCCTTTATTCTCAACGAGTTTATAGTGTGAAACCTCTTGCGAATTGGAATTCGCAAAGGCCAGAAGTGAACAGAAGATCATCATCAGTCGTCTACACATGGGTCGAATGTAAGAAAATTCAGAACGTTTGTGGAAATCACGACTAAATGACGTCCTAAACAAGCAAACCGTTGTCGACAGCACAAAAAAATCAGTAATTCCGCAGTCCAGACTCCATTGAGGACACTTGTTAACTCTGTAATGTGGCCAATTCCTGTAAAACGTGTTGTGTCCGACGGGTTATTTCATTACTTTGTGTTCCCGAATAGTTTTTTAGAATAAATGAAATTAAGTCTGTTGGTCTCAATGATAATTATGGCTTGTTGCGTTGCGACCGGTTATGTGTCTGCCCAAGCTTCTGATTTTACAAAAGGTTTTATAGAAAATAAAGGGCAGGTCATGGATCAATTCGGGAAAACGAATGATCATGTCATTGCCAGTCGATTCTTCGGTGATCTTGATTTTTTTCTCAATTTTGATGGATTCTCATATCAGGTGAACAAACCAGATGACGCCCAACTTTCGGAAGGAGATGCTTTGATAAACTTTCATCGTATTGACGTCCGATTCATCGGAATGTCGGATAATGTTTGGGTCGAATGGAAGGGAAGGAGCATCGATTTTGAAAATTTCATTATTGGATCAAATGATGGAACAAAGGAAATTTATGAGGTCCGGAAATTTTCTTCCATTGTCTATCACAACGTGTATGATGGTGTCGATGTCGAGTTTCTGCTGGAAGCTTTGACCGGTCAGGTTAAATTCAATTTTCTGCTGAAGAAAGCATCTGATATTTCCAAAATCAGATTGCAATACACAGGTCAGACGAATGAAGAATTGCTTTCATCAATCGGGGATGTTTCAGCGGAAATGAGTTTGAATACTTCCCTTGGTGAGTTGAAAGAATCCGTTCCGTCAAGTTATTTTCTTGGTCAGGAAAAAAATATTCCGGTGGAGGTAGGTTATCGCATTGGAAAAGGCGGATTGGTCGAATTTGAATTTATGAACGCGCCCGAAGGCTGTATAAATTGTCCTTTGGTGATTGATCCTACTCCAATAATTACATGGTCAACTTATTTTGGAGGAACATCCGCTGATCAGGGGCTGGCCACCGGACTCGATGGATTGGGCAATGTTTTTATGGGCGGTATCACTTCATCATCATCCGGAGTTGCGACCGCTGGTGCACATCAGGGAACGTATGGTGGTACTCCATTTAATGATGCCTTTATTTCCAAGTTTGATTACAATGGTTTGCGAGTGTGGAGTACATATTTTGGTGGAACAAACGATGACCAGCTATTTGATTTGGCTACGGATGGAAGCGGAAATATTTTCTTCACAGGCACAACTTCTTCAACCGGCGCAATATCGACAGCCGGTGCATATCAGGTAAGCAATGCGGGCAATGCAGATGCATTCATCGGGAAGTTGAACGCAGCCGGAGTGCTGCAATGGAGTACTTATTATGGCGGTACCCAGAGTGATTCAGGTAGATCACTTTTCATAAACGGAACGAATCTCTACGTTGCAGGTTCAACGTCTTCGACAACAGGCATTGCAACTGCCGGTGCTCATATCACGGCATTTACAGGAGGAGCAAGCGACGGATTTCTGGCTCAGTTTAGTACTGCCGGTTCGCTCAATTGGGCCACCTATTTTGGCGGAACACTGGCTGATATTTTCTATGGTGTTGCAGTCAATTCTTCGGGTAATGTATATGCCGCAGGAACAACAAACAGCAGTGCAGGTATTTCAACTGCGGGTGCGCATCAGACATCTTTGGGTGGAAACAACGATGCCATGATGGTTTCTTTCACGGCTGCAGGAACGCTGCTCTGGGGCACGTATATGGGAGGAATATTAGCAGACAATGTGCTATCACTTTCAATCGATGTTACCGACAAACTTCTCTTAACCGGTCAAACATATTCTTCTTCCGGTATTGCATCAGCAGGTGCTTACGACACGGTCCTATCAGGTTCATCTGACGGATTTGTTGCACTTTTTACATCTGCTGGCTCTAGAATTTGGTCGACTTACGTTGGAGGAAATGTTGTAGATCAATGTTACTTTTCAGGATTTGATTCGGCTGGCAATGTGTATGCGGGAGGCCACACTTCTTCCACTTCAGGACTGGCAACTGCTTCTTCTGCGCAATCGAGTTATGGAGGTGGTGCGGCTGATGCATTCATCTCACAATTCAACAGCGCAGGAACTGTGCAATGGATTACTTATCTGGGCGGCACAGGAGATGATTATGGAAGAAGTGGATCTGTAGATGTAATCAATGGTGTTTTTATGACTGGCATGACCACGTCCACCGGATCAATTGCTACAGCGGGCGCTTACCAATCATCCATTGCCGCATCAGCTTCGACTGATGCATTTTTGATCAGGTATGGAGCCAATTTTTTGCTTCCCGTTTCATTGATAGGATTTATGGCAACTCCGGAACAGGACCAGGTTCAGTGCTCCTGGACGGTAAGCAGCAATGAAGTTTGTTATCAATACATTCTTGACAGGAGTCACAATGGTCAAGATTGGACGCAGCTTGCAGAAGTTGAGTGTGACGCTTCATGGAATGGGCAAGATTATGAGATCTATGATCAAAGTCCTTTGGATGGATTTTCTTATTATCGTTTGAGTCAGCAAGATTTGAATGGTGAAGAACATCAATCGAGGATTGCGTCTGTGTATTTTGGAACGGATACCGAGTTTCAGTTATTTCCGGTCCCGGCTTCAGAATTCATCACTGCGAAAGTTTTTTCTGAAATGGATCAAATGGTGATGCTGAAAATGTTCAATGCAATTGGAGGTGAAGTGTTTGCCCAGCGCATTCAATTGCTGAACGGAAATAATGTCTTGCAATTCTCTCTAGATGATCTCCCGGCAGGATTTTATGAATTTCAGGTCAGGTATGCAGACGGTTCAGTAAGCAACCGAAAGTTTGTCCGGGCGACTCGCTAGTTTATTTGTTTCGATTATTATTCATGAATGGTATCAATGTTTTCAAGTCTATGTGCTCAAAATTATTATTCCGATTCATTGTTGCCCGGAAAATTTAGAATGAAATCTAATTTTGGATTTCAGATACGTCGTTCTATTTGCGAAAATCTGCGATTGAATCTGTGTAATCTGCGTTT
>JANOVT010000118.1:0-20311 GCA_031417525.1 Flavobacteriales bacterium
CTGTGAATGTGCCTTTGATGGTTGGATTTCATTTGCCGGTATATCATCGAATTTCTTTATTCGCAGAGACTGGCCCTGTGCTCAGATTTGAACGCAGCCAGATCGGGTCATTTGTTTTTACAAATGGCCTCAGATCTCCGAGCGAGGCTAATTTTGCGGTAGCAGACGTCATTCAGTCAAACATGGAATATGTCTATCTGAACAATTATTACTCAAACTGGAAGACTGATTGGCATGTTGGAACTTCTGTTTCTGTAGCGCTGGTTAAAGGCTGGAGCATCAATGCCGGAGCACAGTGCCGATGGATGATGAACAGGTCAGATGAGATCAAGTCGCTGTCGCATCGAATTGTTCAACCTGGTGTACGACTAGGTATAGGTTGCCGTTTCTGATTCTGGTCATTTTTTCAATTCAACAAGCGATATCGCTGATTGTTTGAAAGACCTTCTCTTAGTGTCTTTTTGAACGGGAAGTCCCTTGTACTTTTGACCGCTCTTAAGCGACACAAATGACACACATAAAATCTGTAAAAAACACACTGCTCAATATTTCAGGAATCACCTTGTTCTTCGATGACGAACTCAACAAGCTTGCGGATCTTGATAAGCAACAACAATCTTTCTTTAAAAAGGAACTGGAGAATGAAAGGGAAATCATTGTTCTTCAAGAGCTGAATATTTATCACTACTACATTCCGGTGAAGAAGGAAAACACCAATCCGGAGTTGATTGAAAAGCTCAGATCAAAAGGACATCAAATTTTGTTGTCGTTGAATTCAAGCAAGGCATCTGAAGTTTGCCTGAGCAACGAAACAAGTGAACCTGAATTTGTTTTGGCCGTGGCAGAAGGAATGGCATTGGGCAACTACCAGTTTCTGAAATACCTGAAGGAGAAAAAGAAAAAACAAAACTCTCTGCAGACCATTCACATTGCCGATCAAAAAGTATCACCTAAAGATGCGGAAGAGCTGCAAAACTTAGTTGATGCAACTTGCATGGCGCGCACATTAATCAATGAGCCTTTGTCATTTTTAAACGCGGTACAATTCGGAAAGGAAATGGCGAAGTCCGGCAAAGAATGCGGATTTAGTGTAAAGGTGTTGAACAAAAAGGAAATCGAAGCGAAAAAAATGGGCGGTTTGTTAGCCGTAAATGCAGGCAGTATTGACCCACCAACATTCACTATCATGGAATACAAACCAGACAAAGTGAAAAATAAGAAGCCAATTGTATTGGTCGGAAAAGGTGTTGTATTTGATACGGGCGGCCTCAGTCTGAAACCAACTCCGGGGAGCATGGATGAAATGAAATGCGACATGAGTGGAGGCGCTGCTGTAGTTGGTGCACTTGCCGCCATCGCATTGAATAAACTTCCAGTGCATGTGATTGGACTGGTGCCGGCTACTGATAATCGCCCGGGAATGAATGCGGTTTGTCCGCAAGACATTATTACCATCAGCGATGGCACTACCGTTGAAGTGCTGAACACAGATGCTGAAGGCCGTCTCATTCTCGCTGATGCATTGGTCTACGCAAAGCAATACAAACCGGAGTTGTGTATTGATCTTGCAACGCTCACCGGCGCTGCAGTTCGTGCGGTAGGATCTTATGCGAGTGCCATCATGGGCACCGCGGAACAAGCCGTTATGAGCCAGTTAAGTGATAGTGGAATGCGCACCTGGGAGCGCACCGTTCAATTCCCGATGTGGAAAGATTATGGTGATGAAATGAAGAGTGATATTGCTGACTTGAAAAATCTGGGTGGTGGAAATGCCGGACAAATCACAGCGGGCAAATTCCTCGAGCATTTTACAGATTACCCTTGGATACACATTGACATTGCGGGTCCTGCATACCTGAATACTGCAAACAGTTATCGCACGAAAGGCGGAACGGGCGTGGGAGTGAGAATGCTTTATGATTTTATTAAAATGAACTATTGTTCATAGGATGATGAATTTTGCACTCCATTTTGAAAAAACAGAATGAAATGAAGACACACATTACTGTCTATTTTTCAGACGAGAAATGGCAATACAAATTAGATTCAAAGGAATGAGCGATTATAAAATTAGAGTGGCAATCACAAGTGGTGATCCAAATGGAGTAGGACTGGAAACAATCATCAAAGTTTTTTCTGATGCCCGTATGCTTGATTCTATTATTCCGGTCATCTATGCACATCCTGAAGTGATGAAGGCACACCGGAAAATTACGGACGTTGAAGAATTTCAATACAACACCGTTAATTCTGCTTCTGAAGCGATTCTCAAAAGGGTCAATCTGGTCAATATCTGGAAAGAGTATAAAGGCAATGTTGATTTCGGAAAACCGGATAAGGAAGCGGGAATGTTTGCATTCAAAAGTCTGGAAGCTGCAGTGAATGATCTTGCAAGTAATAAGGTGGATGTCATCGTAACGGCTCCGATCAACAAGGACGTAATGCAAAGCAAAGACTTTAATTTCCCCGGTCACACCGAATACCTCGCAAAATTTGCCAACACAGATAAAGTGCTCATGTTTCTGGTGAGTGAAACTTTAAAGGTTGGAATCGTCACCGGGCACATGCCACTCAAAGATGTTGCTCAGAATATTTCGAAAGAAAAGATCATTGAAAAATTGTTGCTGATGCATGAAAGTCTGATCAAGGATTTTGGTGTGAGCACGCCCAAAATTGCAGTGCTTGGTTTGAATCCACATGCGGGTGATAACGGCTTGCTGGGAACAGAAGAAAAAGAAATCATTACACCTGCTGTGCGCGAAATGGCTGAGCGCGGTTATCTCGTGTACGGGCCTTATGGCGCTGACGGATTTTTCGGAAGCGCGAACTATAAAAAATTCGATGCTGTTCTTGCGATGTATCACGATCAGGGTTTGACTCCTTTTAAAGCGCTTGCGTTTGATCAGGGTGTCAATTTCACAGCAGGTCTTCCTGTGGTGCGCACTTCGCCGGATCACGGAACAAGTTATGATATTGCGGGGAAAGGAATTGCCGATGAGTCTTCCATGCGTGCAGCAATTTTTACAGCGTGTGATGTTTATATGCAACGTAAATTGACCAAAGAGTATTCTTCCAATCCATTGAAGAAACAAGATATCCGCGACAGCAAAGACGATCAACGCGAGTGAAGATCACCATTCTCACCATCGGCAAAACAGGAACTTCTTATCTCAAAGAAGGAATCGTTATTTATCTGGACCGATTGAAGCACTATGCGAAAGTCGATTACAAAGAATTGCCTGACATAAATGCTCGTGGTGTGTTGCCGGAAATTTTAAAACAAAAGGAAGGCGAAATCATTTTGAAGCAAATTCGCCCCGATGATTTTTTAGTACTTCTGGATGAAAAGGGAGATCATTATTCTTCCCGGCATTTCGCAGAATTTCTTCAGAAAAAAATGAATGCCGGAACTAAAAATTTGGTTCTCGTGATCGGTGGAGCCTTTGGTTTTTCTGAGGCTGTCTACGAACGCGCTAATGGAAAAATTTCATTTTCAAAAATGACGTATTCACATGAGATGATTCGTTTGCTTCTCGCAGAACAACTTTATCGGGCTTTCACCATTCTCAAAGGGGAAAGTTATCATCACGATTGAATGTCAAAGTCAATTTACTTCGCACCTGGGGTATAAGTCACGGGACTGCACTGAGCGAAATCCTTTGAAGCGCTCATTGGAAATGTGTAAATCTTAATGAATTCTGATAGTAATTCTCCGAAGCGTGCTTCCTGATCAGCGGTGAGTTGATCAGCTCGAAAGCTGTATAAGAAATAATCTATTTTTCCTGAACTATTAAAATAGATTCTGTTGAATCCTCGTGTTGTTTTTTCCCAAACAAAATTGTTTCTGGCCAGGAATGCACCTAGCTCCTGAAGCATTTTTTGATAGGAAGAAATGAATTCATCACGGTTGAATTGAAAGACGGCTTGGGTTGAATCTGCATGCGCTCCGCTTTGATAGATGCTGTCGAGGTAGGTTGTCCTGATTCCTCCATTTCGTGCTTGCTCAAACGTCAACGCTTGCTGAGCATAACTCTTCAATCCGAGCATTGACAACAACACTGAAAAGAGTAAATGATTTTTCATTGGATCGGAGTTATTCGATGGATTTAGAGAATACACCAATATTAGTTTATTTGGATATTCGGTGCATTAAAAAATCGAATTATAATTGCATACTTATATCACTTATTATGACAATATTACGAAGTCTAGTTTTGGTATTTTCACTACTGATTTTTTCGGGTTTGCTCTATTCCCAAAGATTGGTACCTATAATCAATGATGGAAGTAATTATCCCTTCGATCGTATTGCGCCTGTGCGCGATATGGAAGTGATCAATGGAAAATTGATCATCGCAGGAAATTTCGACGTTATAAATGGAGCAGCATTAGGTGACATATTTTCTTTTGACGGGAATATGATGGAGCCTATCGATGTCAACTTTGATGGCAATGTTTATTCTGTGAGAGCCTATGATGGGACCATGGTGATAGCTAATAGAATGAGCTCTACGCAAAATGATGTCATGAGATGGTCCGGGACCAATTGGGAAAATATCGGAAGTACTTTCGACAGCAATATCTTTGATTTGGAGGTGCATCAAGACACATTGTTTGCTGCGGGCAGGTTTGATAGTGTATTGAAGAAATGGGACGGATCACAATGGCTGGATCTGGGGGCAGACACCTATTCGAATGCCAAGGGTCTCCAGTCTATGGGAGCCAGACTTTATACTTTTTTTAATGATTCAATTCCCGCTTATTATGAGAATGGTGAATTGCATTTGTTGAACTCTTCATATCAGTTGCAACGCAGCTATGGAATGAATGTAAAGAATGGAGAACTCTACTATACTGGTAGATTTATTTTGAATGGACAGGAAGAAGGCATGCTGAAAGTGGATGGAACAACACTGGTCCTGGATCCGGATAATGGATTTTCAGGTGAAAGACTTGAGGCACTCTATGCCAATAACCATTGGTACTCTTATGACCGATATTATTTTTATTTGGATGATCAGCAATTTCTGGAAACAGATAATACACTCCTGGGAATCGGTAAGCAAGGGGTGAAGATGGTTGAATACAATGACGATGTTTATGTATATGCGAATCCAAAACAGTTCGTGCCGTTTTATGAGCCAGACAACCTCGATCATGTCTTTAAATTTAGCGAAGGAACTACTCTGACAAACATTCAGCCGCAAGGTCATCAAATGAAAGTGAATCTTGAGCCTTCCGATAACATGCTCAATACACGTTTTAAGAACGTTGGTTTAAATTATCCGGCGGATAGCCTTACGAGACCGTTTTTTGGTAATACGCTGATAGCGTCAGCAACTCTTGGAGAGGATACACTCGGAGCTGGTCCGGAGTACGATGATCTTGAAACTCAAGGATGGACATTCGGCCCGGTTGCAGATGGAATAAACCAGTCTTACTTCGATCGATTTATGCGCGTATGGAAGGTGACGCGTGCCGATATCAATTTCCACATCGCAAATTATAATTCTGCAGGTTATGTAGCGCCGGATGGAATTGCCAGCTGGCCGGGAAACGGAAGCACTGACAACGGAGAGTCTTTCCAGCTCGCGCCATTTGTTGATGTCAACAACAACCTTTACTACGAACCACAGTTGGGTGACTATCCGGATGTATTAGGTGATGAAGCGCTTTACACCATTCTAAATGATCATTTCAATATTCATTCGCCGAATTATTCTTTAAATGCAACCTCAACTTTGCAGCACATGGATCTGGAGGGGCATGTCATGTATTATGCTTTTGCCAATCAGCAGGACCCCATCGACAAAACACTCTTTGTGCGTGCTTCTATTTTCAACCGCTCAGATGATGACTATACCGATTTGAGACTGGGAATGTTGAGTGATTTTGATACCGGTAATCCATATGGCGACTATGTTGGATGTGATTCGCTGCTGAATTATACCTTCGGTTACAATAGTGTCAACATGGATAATGACACGGTCATTAGTTTTATAGATAAGTTTGGATATGGATTGAATCCACCGGCCACCGCTTGCATCTATTTGAATCAGGAAATTGTTTCCAATATACTTTCTACTGCATCGAATTCTAGCCTTTATCCCAGACTTCCGAATAGAATTTTGTATCTGCACAACGAAATGCATGGAAAAAATTCTCTCGGGCAAGACGTGGGTTTTAATGGCATAAACACTACACCCATGATGTTTTCGGACTCGCCCTGTATCGTTGGTGGTGAAAATGAAGTGACGACTGACCTGAATTTTCTTGATCGTGTGCAAATCACTGCAACGGACGATATCACCTTATTGGCTGGTGATTATGTGTGTCTGGATATAGCAATCACCGTCACAGATCAATCCATGAACAATATTTCCAATGCTTGTTCGCTTTCGCAAATCGTTCCTGTCATTCAACAGTATTACGATGAAAACAATCTGAATGCTTGCAGTTTTATAACCAATGTTGGATCCATCGCAAAATCGAATTTCGGGTTCGAGATTTATCCAGTACCGGCAGCGAGTGAGATAACAATTCGTTTTCAAAATCTGAGCACGGGTAATGACGAGATCACTATTCATGATGCTTTAGGGAATGTTGTGCTGATGATAACTGTGGGCAACGGATTATCATTCAAAACGATTGCCTTAACTCATCTGTCTGACGGTGTTTATTTTTTAAAGTACAAGAATCAGGCAACGCGATTTGTAGTCTGCAAATAGCTTTTGAAGAGATTATTCGGCAAAGGAAAAGCCGGGTTTTTATGCGTTTTAAGCATAAAAACCCGGCTTTTAAATTTGAATATTACTCAACGATCAATTTCTGCTGAATCAAACTCAAACCAGTGTTGATTTCAACTGAATACAATCCTGATGAAAGTGATGCGCTCACAGCAATATTGTTTTTACCAGAATTGATTACCACGTTTTCTGTATGAACAATTTTACCAGCTGCATCGATGATGTTCACGCGACAATTCCCACTCATTGTGCTGTTCACTGCAATGTTGAAATCTCCATTGGATGGATTCGGATAAACAGTGAAATTCAATTCATTATTCATTTCATCCACACCGTTGAATACAAGCAATTGGTTGGAAGTCATCACGGGACATTCTTCAAACTGCTGAATTTCCACTGAATAGTTACCAGGAGTTGTCCAATTGTAAGTTGCTGAAGTCGCACCGTCAATCAATTCACCTTCCAGATACCACTGGTAGCTGATGGCAGGATCCGCACACGTCACAGTCGTGCCGGTGAATGTAGTTACCGGTGAAAACTTAGTGAGGTTTGCAAAGCGCACATAACATGGATAGAGCACACTGTCGATGAAAGCATTTCTATTGTGTTGCTCGTATTGAATGTATTCATTACGCGTGATTTCATAACTGTCCGGTAAGTCATTGAAATGCCATTGCTTCAATACATATTCATTTTGACCATAAGGAATAGTCAATGAAATTTGTTCAGGAAGACTGAAGTTGTTCGAGACAGTGTTGTTTTTTGTCGAATGATAAAAAAGTCCTCTTGCGGCATTTCCTTTGAACGAATCGCGCATTTCATACACTTTTTGGCTCAGCGCATTGTTACCATACATACAATCAAGATAAGTTGATGTAGGAGTAACTACTTCGCCATAAGGATAATTGCTCCTCACAGCATTACACTCTTCCTGCAGAACAGGAAATAGATTGTGGAGGTCACTCACTTCAAAAGAATCATCAAAAGTGGCAGTGAGATAGGTTGGCATCCAGCTTTGTGGGAAGCAGTGTTCGCGACTCAATGAGGGTGCTCCAGAGCCTGACCACCACTGAAATCCGCTTGGGTAGTTATAATCTGTGCCGCTATACTGACATTCTACAGTGTTGAGGCTTACGCCGGCAATTGCTGTGTCGCGAACGTAAAAATTATTGATCAGTGTGCTGATGTAATTGCTGTAGTAAATCTGAAAATAGTTTGTCGGATTCATCACAGTTGTAAGTTGTGTTACAAAGTTTGGACTGGTATGGTCCACACTGCTGTAAAATCCACCAATCGAGGGAGCTGGTGCCGCTTGTGATCCGGTGGTAGCTCCTGTAGTGAGATAATTTTCAAAACCCGATGGACCATTATATCCAAAAGCTGCAAAGTGATAGGTAGCACCTGATTCAATGCCTCTGCCATCGAAAGCAGCACCTTCGCCAACATAAACGATTTGTGAATTTCCAATCCACTCACCTTTTACATAGGTCAGGCCATCAACGGGCGATTCAGTCACGGCACTTCCTTTTCTACGAAGTACAACAAAATTTTCGGCGTCTGAAGATCCTGTTGCAATCGTTGTATTGAAATCCCATGCATACACATTATCAAAACTAATACTTGTTGCCTGGACAGTCGGTTCAGTTGCAAAATCACCGGCTATTGCATAAACATTGATGATATAAGCTGCTTCACTTGCATCATTGTTGTTAATAGTAATCGTGCAAAATCTTGATCCGTTTCCTACCGGGGCGAAAGTGAGATCAAATGTTTCATTCGAAAGTGCAGCGACAGTAGTCGGTGTTGTACCCAATGAAAACTCTCCTGCATTTGCACCGCCAAGATCAATCGAGGATATATCCAATGCATTAACAAGTCCGATGTTTTCAATGGTGAAAGTCTGCATCGGAGAGTTTCCGATATTGTAAACGATACCACTCGGAATGTTGGTCGTTCCATCTGTGACATTGATTTCTTGCGCAGGACCCGCAGTTGGCGCGATCAATGATACTTCATCAAGCGCAACATTGTGACCATTTACTTTGTTGGTATAATAGAATCTGATAAAACGTGAAGTCGATGCAGGAAAGTCAGTGAACAATGTGAATGCTGAAAATGGAAGGTCTGCTCCATTGAATGTATGAAGAGCTGTATACACGTTTCCGTCAGCGCTCTCTTCAACAGTGAAAGTGCCCTGCCAGGTTGCACCCTGATTTTGGCCTTTCATATAGTATGCGAGTGCTCCCGGTTCTTCTGTAAACTCGATGGTGACATAATCTGCTGTCTGATCCAGACGACATGCTTGTCCGGCTTGTCCGTTTGCATAGCGCGTCACACTTCCCTGAAGTGATTCTGCCCATCCTGTTGGTGTCGCATCATCGAAATTCCAACTTGTTGGAAGGATGGCTTGCGAGGTCATCATCCCACTCAGAAGTATGAAGGACATCATTACCAGGATTTTCTGTGTAGTCATTTTCACGTTATTCATTTTATTTTAATTGTATCCGTTATTTGAAAGTAAGTGTTAGTCCCGCTGTCCAACGCAATCCTTGGCCATAAAAAACTCCGGCTGATTTTGCATCGAATCCTGATCCGTATTGATTGTTGGTGGCATCTGTGATGTATATAAGATCAGTGAGATTCATTACATTCATGCTCAGCCTGAGACTGTATTTTTTTGAGGGCGAATAAGTATATCCTGCGCCAAGATCTATCATGTAGTAAGCTGGCATTTGCCATGATTGTTTACCACCATTCTCACCTGTTAATGCATCGGGATCGAATTCCGAAAAGTTGTTGTCGAAATATGTAATTCGTGGTTTGATATAAAACCCTTTGAAAGGTGCATAACGTATGGCAAAACTTCCCTGGGTTTGTGCCGCATCTCCAACTTTTATCCCACGGGCATCAAATTGCACAGAGTCAATCACAGCGGTGCCATTTTCGTTGGTGATATATGCTTTATTTGCAGATGTCCAGCGCCAGTCTCCAACAGAAGCAACACCTTCAATTGTGACAGATTTTATCGGCGTGTACTCAATTTCAAATTCTATTCCTTTGTGCAGGGCACTCATTCCGGGAACGTTGTAATAAACGTTTTCGGTACCGTCTTTTTTAGTTCCGGTGTGCGGTCTGTTTTTCCAAATTGTATAATATGCGTTTATGGACGGCTTCAGTTTTTTGGTTGAATACATGTAGCCTAATTCAATACTGCTGATTTTTTCATTTGCAAGATCGTTATATAAATTCAATGTATTGCCGCTGTAGGAATTGGCCATGTTCTGCGCGCGAGACAAATATCCTGCGTTGACAAATACATTTTGTTTTGAATCGATTAGGTATTTGAAACCACCCTTGATTGTTGCGCCTTTGAATTTTTGCCAGCCACTGGCTTTTTCATTTCCCTCCTGATCATGCAATGCAAAATGGTCGACGCGATTGTACTCGTTGGCTGATAATGTTCCATTTATAAAGGCAGAGTATTTTGGCTTGCTGTATTCTGCAAGAAGGAAGACTCCATATTGTTTCACATACGATGTGATGTCGTAATTGATACGATCATTCTCGTATCTGACAACGTTCGCTTCTTTCTGCTCGGTTAAAATATTTTGATTCTGTACCGTCTGATCGACAACTACATAATCTCCTCCCAGCAAATCATATACAACCTGGTAACGGTCTGTATGGTAATAGCGGCCATCGAATCCACCAGAAAATTCAAGGTTTTCGTTGTACCTGAATTTGAAAGTAGATAGAATACCATACCAGCGATGGCTATTGACATTCGATTGAAGATAATAGGATGACTTGTAATAACTCTTGTCATTTACCTGGTTCAAATCATACGGAAAAAGTTCAACACCGAGGAAATTCGTAAAACCTTTTGTGTTTTTGTCATACATGTATTGATAATCTGTCAATCCCGTTTCTGGGTCAGTCTTTGATACATTCGGCCGCGCTCCTCCACCTTTACCAAATGATGCATACAGCACATTTGAAAGAGCCCACCGATGATTTGGTGTCCAGAAATGTTTGAGATTTACGATGGGTTTGTGGTAGTAATTGGTACGGGCAGACTCTGCTTTTTCAGGAGCATTCGGATCATAACGATCGCGTTTGAGATATCCCCATTCGGAATTAAATTTTAAACCCCTGTTCAGTTCCAACTGCGTTGCGGCTGCATTTGTCGTGTCTTCTCCATGTGCTAGGGCATAATCCGTATCGTAATATGAAAGCCTCTGTAAGCCCAATCTTTGCTGATGATATTGCGGACTTCCCATGATAGAAAACGTAAAACTATGGTCTTCCACCTGTTTGGTGATTTTCAAGAAATAAAACAGCTGCCTTGAACCCAGTTGCGTTACCCAACCATCATTGGTTTTGTAGGAAAAGGCAGAAGTAACTCCCCAGCCGCCTTTTAACCTTCCTGAATTGAAACCGAAACCCTGTCTCAGATTCTGATTGTTGCCCATTTCAGAAGATAATGTTACTCCGAAATCATCGTCGATTCCCTTAGATAAAATATTGATGTTTCCACCAATGGCAGGAACTGCAAGCTTGGAAGCTCCAAGACCTCTCTGTACTTGTATCTTTTGCGTTACAGCATCCAATCCAAACCAATTACTCCAATAAACCCAACCATTTTCCATATCATTCATGGGTATTCCATCCACCATGACGGATACGTTACGCTGGTTGAATCCCCGAATATTTATCCTGGCGTCACCATCACCACCACCAGCTTGAGTTGCATAGACGCCTGGTGTGCTATTCAGGATAAGAGGCAAATCACGGGTGCCCAGCTCCTCTTTAATTTTTATCGAAGAAATGTCAGAAAACGCTACTGGAGTTTTTCTTCCTACGGCAACATCCGCTACCACATTCATTTCCTGAAGTGTCATTCCGGTTAATTCAAAATTTAAGTAGATAGGATATTTGTCCACTATTATTTCAGCGGTCTTTTCATCCATACCGACATAATTGACTTTCAAAAGATACGTTCCAGATGATAATGTAAGTTCATATTTGCCATCAATGTCGGTGACTGCACCCATGCCTTCCTCATACATAACCGTTGCGCCGGGTAGTGTTTCGCCCGTGGCGCTATCTGTAACAACGCCGCTGACTTTTACCTGTGACCATGTTGCTAACGATAGCAATAGAGTGGCGAGAAAGATTACAATTGTTTTCATATCAAAAAATAGCTGGGCAAAAGAAAGGGGTTACAAACCCCTTTCTGTTTTTTTGAGATCTTTAATTCTTGTTATCTCGAAATCAATTTTTCTGTTGAGCGACGTCCGTCGGCATATTCAATCACGATATAATACATTCCGGCATCGGCCTGCGGTAACGTAATGTTTGCATAACGACCAGTCATCATTTTTTTCTGTTCTATCAATCTGCCGTCCGCCGAATAAATAAAGTAGGCCGACATGTTCTGAGAAGCCCTCACGGCAAATTGTCCGTTCAAAACAGGATTTGGAAACATGGAAAAATCGTAAGAAACGTTTTCCACAACCTGAATAGTGCCACATACACAAGTATGATGACCTAGTTCACTGAAAGTGTTTTCTGGAAGACTGTCCCATTCCTGCGCAGGATCAAAAACATCTGGGTTAACTGTTACACCATGCTGAATTCCTGACTTACGGATCAGTGTATTGTCAACTGTCCACCATGCTGTATTCGGATCACCAATCGCCCACCATCCAGATCCGGGATCTTCTCCGCTTTTACCAATGATATCAAGAATCGCAGTACCGTCTTTCACTAGAAAAAAGGCATCATCTCCATTGAAATACATTGGTGAATTGTTTTGAACATATACCGGGTTCAAAAATGAATCGGCAGCTGCTTCAAGCTCAGCAAAGATTGGAACTTCCTGCCCTGTGCCATTTGGATCGCGCTTATCCAACGCAAATACACGAACATCAAAAGGTGCAATGACTCCTGTGACTCCAATCAACATTGGTTGTGCCGATCCATCACGTTCGCGGCCCATGCTGTAGTGGCCATCCAAAACGATTGGAAAAGCTGTCGGGTTATAAAGTTCAATGGCCTTGTTGTTGTTTGAACCCTCTACATATTCAGAAATAAATATGTCTGCACAGTTTTGTGCATCCATAGACGCCACTGTAATAAGGGAAAAACCAAATAGTAAAGTTCTTTTCATGAGATGTTTTTTTTGATTGAGCAAGCGGGCAAAAGTAGCTACTGTCTTTCGTTTCACCAACCACTCAATGGATTTGTTTACAAAGAATTCGTGCTAAGTTAATGCTGTGCCGTTTTTATCCTATAGGATTCCAAATCTACTTGTTGAATTGTGTCGAAAATAAAGGTCCAGACAATGCGTTCGTGATGGAAATGCGCACCATGGGAAATATCGACTTAACCAAGCAAATGAAATCCTATGTCGACCAAATGTTGCCTTCTAACCATTCTGTTTTTTTGCTCTGTTGCATCCAATGCCAGAGAAAGGCATCCCAATCGTGATCCTTCTTCCGGAATGTTTTCACTCGGTACCAGGAACACCGCAAGCCTGTTCAGTGATGATTATAACGCCGGTTTAGGAATCGGTGGTCAGTTTCGTTTGCAGATCAATGATCGGTTCAATACCGAGTGGTTCGCAGATTATATCAGTTCGAAATATGGGACGTACACGCTACGAAACGATTACCACATTGGCTGGTCTGTCATGTTTTATCCGGGCAAAGAAGTGCGGTTCAGCCGTTTTTTTCAACCCTATTTCCTCGCAGGTCATTGTTTCGACTACTCTGTTATAATGGCACAGAATGATCACGCCAATCAGGCAGAAAGATTAAGTATGGCGACGCAGGCAGGGCTGGGAACACACCTGAACATCAGTCCACGTTTTGATTGTTCTCTTTCTGCACAATATATGTTGCATTTTGGAAAACAAATCGAAGCGAATGTTTCATCTGATGCGGTGGTTTTCGAACAGCACAACCACGGATTGCCGCATGGTCACCTCCTCGCTACTCTCAGTTTCAACTATAAGTTTGGCGATCTCTGGTGAGGGTTTGCATTGATTCAACGATTTTTTCTCACCTTTACACTCGAGATGAATTGGCTTATCCGTGCATTGGGTGTCTGTGCTGCAATAATTTTTTGTTATTGCAATTCTGCCTGTGCACAGGTGCGCGGAAATGAATGGATTGATTACGATCAGCGTTATTGGAAATTTCCAGTTTCATCTGATGCGTTGTACAAAATATCATATCAGGAACTTAGCAACGCCGGTTTTCCGGTGAACACTGTTGACCCGCACCTTATTCAGGTTTTTGGAAGGGGAAAGGAATGTCGTGTAAAGATTGCAGGTGAGGAGGACAACGTGTTTAATAGTGGCGACTTCATTGAAATTTATGCCAGAAAAAATGATGCCTGGCTCGATAGTCTGGTCTATGATACGCCGCAGCATGTACCTAATCCGAAATACAGTTTGTTTAATGATACCGCAACGTATTTCATTACGATTGGCATCGTGCCTGGTTTACGCACTTCTCTCAGCAGTCAAAGTAATTTTACGGATTACGTACCGTTGTCATTTTGCACTCATGTTTCAACTGTTGAGTTTCATCAATCTTATCTTCAGGGCAAACAGGACATCAATGGCATCGGTTTACCAACCTATGATGAAGGTGAAGGCTGGTTTGATACTTTTTTCCCGATGGGAGGTAGTCATACAGCATTGGTGAATACCGGAGGTGTTTATCAGGGAAGCGACGCACCACCGGCTGAAGTTAAATGTGTTTCTGCGGGTGCTTCCATTGCCGTCGGTTTTCCAAATCATCATCTTCAGGTGGGATATGGTAATCCCTTTCAAATGGTTTACGATACAACCTATTATGGTTATCGACTCAATCATGTACGTTTTCAAATTCCGGCGGCACAGCTGAGCGAAGGGCAAACTTCCATTCAGCATCGTAGCGTGGACGATCTGGATGTTGCCAGCGACTACCACGCTGTGAGTTATGTTGAAATTGCTTATCCACATTCTTTCGATTTTCAGGGTGTTTCTTCCATTTATTTTTCAGTTTCTAACCCTTTGAATGAAAGTTATCTTAGAATCGATGTGACGAATTTCAATGGAAGTTCACCCAGGTTATTTGTATTGGACGATGATATTGAAATGGAGATTGTGACCACCTTGAATGATGGGGTACTTCAGGCCATTGTTCCATCCTCAGGAAATTCACGGATTCATTTATGGCTAGTTGCTGATGATCAGGCGCAGATAGCGGATCAAATCAATCCAATAACACAAACAGGATTTTTTACCGATTATGTGAGTCAGGAATTGGATCACGCTTTTGTGATCATCACTCATCCCGCACTATTGCCAGCTGCTCAGAACTATCATGCCTGGCGCAATACAGGCGAAGTTCAATCTTTGGTAGCAAATGTGGAAGAGCTTTACATGCAATACGCTTATGGCATTTATAAAAATCCATTGGCCATCCGAAGGTTTTGTAATGATCTTATTTTGTCATGGACCACACCTCCTGACCATCTTTTTTTACTTGGAAAAAGCATTCACGAATCGAATATCGGGAGTTCAGTCGGGGCCAGGAATGATCCCGAGAAATATGCGCGAAATCTTATACCTACATGGGGAACGCCCGGGAGCGATGCATTGTTCACTGCTGGACTCAATGGTACATTGTTTCAACACGCGATTCCAACAGGTCGACTTGCTGCGCAAAGCACAGATGAAGTTTTGGAATATCTCAACAAAGTGATTGAGCATGAAACCCAGCCACCGGCAATATGGCAAAAAAACATCCTGCATTTCGGTGGCGGTACAATTGATTATGAGCAAAACCTGTTCAGATCCTATTTAAATAATTATAAGTCCATAGCTTCTGATACCTGCATGGGTGCGAAAGTGTATTCTTTTTTCAAAAACACTTCTGATCCCATCCAAATGAATGTTTCTGATTCCATTCAATTATTGATCAATCAGGGGGTTTCAATGATGACTTTTTTCGGTCATGCAAGTAGTTCAGGGTTTGATCAGAACATTGATCTTCCGGAGAGTTATTCGAATCAGGGAAAATATCCATTACTCATCGGTAACTCTTGCTACACCGGAAATATTCACTTGTCAGATGCACAAAGTGCCAGTGAAAATTTTGTTCTGGTTCCCGATAGAGGTGTGATTGGTTTTCTCGCAAAAAGCGATGTGGGTGTACCGGTTTATTTGAATCTGTTTACCGAAAATTTCTACCGGGAAATATGCAATCTCAATTTTGGAAAATCAATTGGTTATTGCATGAAAAAAACAGTTGAAGACTTTCAGGTACAGAATGATTTTTATCGGGCAAATACGGCATTTAATTTTGCACTTCACGGCGATCCCGCCATTAAACTTCATTCCGGCGACTTACCTGATTATAGTATATCGGCTTCTGATATTTTTTTCGAGCCAACAGATGTCACTGCTTCTCAGCAATCATTTCAGGCGCATGTAGTGGTTGAAAACATTGGTAAGGCAATCAATGCAGACGTGGGTATTGAATTGATTCGCCATTATCCGAATGGTGTGGATTCAAGTTACGTTGTTACGGCTGATCGAATATTAAATACAGACACCATCACATTTCAATTATATAATCATACTGATTTTGATGCAGGTCAAAATAGTTTTGATGTTTTGGTCGATTATCCGCTTGATCTTATTCATGAGTTGAACGATGCTTCCAACAATGTGGTACAGGGAAAAACGCTATTCATTTCCTCCGGTGATCTTAATCCGGTTCTTCCATTTGAGTTTGAAGTCATAGATCTGCCACAACCTGTTTTGAAAGCGTCTACTGGTTTTGCTTTTGAACCTTCGCGGACATATATTCTTCAAGCTGACACAACGGATCTTTTCAATTCTCCGATGCTGGCAACGACATCCATCACGAGCTCTGGTGGTGTCGTCGAATGGACTCTTCCATTCGCTATGACCGATAGCATGGTTGTGTTTTGGCGTTGCAGCGCAGATAGCATTTCACCTTTGAATTCATATCATTGGAGAAATAGTTCCTTCCAATACATTGCAAATCAAAATGGCTGGGGGCAACAACATTTTTATCAATTCAGAAATGATGCAATCAGTAATCTCAATTATGAAACGGATGACCGCAAGTGGATTTTTGAACCAATGCAGGCTCATTTCAAGTGCGAGGTTTATGGCGCATCAAATACGACTTATGAAGCGCTTGCAACCAGGTATCAAATCAATCTGAATGTGCTTGAGTACGGTGGTTATGGTTTTGACTCGCCGGCACTCATGGTGGCTGTTCTTGATAGTTCCACCTTTATTCCCTGGGAAAGCAATTACGACGGACAAAACCCACAGCATGATTATGGAAATACGTTGGCCAGCGCCAATGCGCGCAACAGAACGGAAAAATATTTTATTTTTCAGCAACAAGACGCGGCTCAACTGGATGGTTTTGTGAATATGATGGATGCCATTCCGGATGGACAATATGTACTTGTCTATACCTGGCAATTGGCACAAAAATTTAATTGGGAAAACCTGTCACCCGGTGTTTCCGATGTGTTTGAAGATATTGGGGCTGATGCCATTGTAGCTGCGCCGGATTCTTTGCCTTTCATTTTATTTATGAAAAAAGGCGATCCCAATTCACTCATCCAGGTTGTCGGTTCCGAACCGTCACAGTACATAGTGTTGGAAACAGATCTCGTAGGTTCGTCCGGACAGGGCACTCTACGCAGCCCTCACATTGGGCCTACGAACAATTGGGGAAGCGTTGAATGGAATTTGAACTCATTCGAGAATCTGCAAGGTGATAGCACGCGCATCAGAATTCATGGTCATGATTGGTTAGGTTCGGATGTTTTGCTCACCGATTGGCAACAATTACCTGATGTTATTCCTGACCTTGGATTGTATGTGAATGAAGCACAATTTCCGTTTATCAGCATGGAAGCACGCATTTTCGATCAACAAAATTTTACTGCTCCGCAAATGGACAGCTGGCATGTTTTGTATGATAAAGTACCCGAATGTGCAATCAACCCCAATCAAAGTTTTTATATCAATTCCGATTCGCTCCAACAGGGAGAGTTATTTGAACTTGCCATTGCAATTGAAAACATATCGACACTTGATATGGATAGTTTGTTGATTGAATATAAGATTGAAGATCGTGAAAGAAATTTGCATTCGTTGAATTATGCTCGACAAGCACCGCTGCTTCAGAATGAAATATTTATCGATACACTGGTAATTGATACTCGTGATTATCCTGGCAATAACAGGTTGCTGGTGGAGGTTAATCCTATCGATAACATCACACATGCTCCTGATCAGCTGGAACAACATCACTTCAACAATTTTGCGTCTATTGATTTTTATGTGCAGGAAGATCATATCAATCCGATTTTAGATGTGACTTTTGATGGTCTTCATATTCTGAATGGCGACATCGTTTCAACCCGGCCAAATATTCTGGTCACGCTCGATGATGAGAATGCCTTTTTTATTCTGAACGAAGAATCGGATACTTCCCATTTCAAACTATTTCTTACCATGCCTGATGGGAATACGAATCCGGTCTATTTTTCAAATACGGATGTGGAATGGACGCCCGCCACCGCTCCAACAAACAAATTCAGAATCGACTATACACCTGAACTCAACACAGATGGCAAGTATGTTTTGCGGGTGCAGGCAACGGATAAAAGCGGCAATATTTCCGGTGATTATGATTACGAAGCACAATTTGAGATTTTCAGCAAACCAACCATTACGGAAGTCCTCAATTATCCGAATCCATTTTCAACGAGGACACAATTTGTTTTCACATTGACAGGCACGGAACCCCCCGACCAATTTAAAATTCAAATCATGAATGTGGGCGGGGATATTGTGCGAGAAATCACCCAGGATGAGCTAGGCCCTATGAGAATTGGTCGCAATCTTTCGGATTATTGGTGGGATGGCACAGACGAATTTGGTGATCGACTCGCGAATGGTGTATACTTATATCGGGTGTTGGCTCGCTTGAATGGCGAATCCATGGAAATGAATGAGACTGCCGCGTCAGTCTATTTTACAAAAGGATTCGGAAAGATGTATTTGTTCCGGTAGTCCCTTCTTTCATTTTATTGTTTCTCGCAGGGAGCAGAGTTCTTGTGAGCTTTTACCTAAGAGATAATTCAGAGGCGCAATCCATCATTCGGCCATCACACTCCTCATTCTCGTTCTCTTTTTCATTCTGAAATTCTCTCACGAACTTGACACCTCTGCATATCTCAGCGCGAAATGGCAGTGGAGCTTAGCTTTCCTTAACCAGCGTGTAAAAAGTACACTTAACCGGTTAATAACTTGCAATGAGACACCTGATTTGCCATATCTTTACCACCCTTGTGGAAAATCTGAATTCCGCATCTTAAATCGTATTAAAATTAACCAAGATGAAAGTATCTAGACTCTTTCTGTTTGTTCTTCTTTTTTCAGTTACACTGCCGTCAATGGCATCGTGGGACATTTATAAATCGGGGCTCAGCTTGAATGGGGCTTACTATGATTGTTTATTGAATACGGCGGCACCGGATTTTCAAAATCGTTATTTCGGAAGATTCACCAGTTCAGGAACATTGACACTGGATTTTACAGAAGTACTCACCTACAAAAATGGCGCTTCTAACGTTTGCAGCGCCAATCTGCAGTACAGGGTTTATCGCACAAGTGATGCACCGCCGGCTTTTACAACTCTCTCCGCCCCTTTCTGTTGTAATAATGGAACATCGAATGCTTGCAGTGGTTTTGTAACCTGCGGACCAGATGTTAATAATCCAGGGGATCAAAAATGGAAGGGAACTCCTGCATTCACCAATTTGATTGCTGCACTCACTTTACCCGGTACCTACGTTATAGAAGTTTATTATGATGCAACCGGAGATGATGCCGGTGGATGCTCGAATACAAAATACTCGAGCAATGGAGGAGTAAACTATCGTGCTTATTTCGAGTATGAAAATAATGATAGTTTTACGGATCTCGATTTCAGTACTCCAACCTGGACGGGTGATGTCGCAAATTATACCATCATTGCCAATAGCAACACTTCAGGTCTTACAGGCTCTGAAGCGTATCGCACGCACACCATTCGCCTGAATGCAACAGGAACAGACACACAGTCCATCAGTACTCAAATCGCTACCTGGAATGCACAGCAAGAATGGTATTTCTGGTTGGGAAGAAATGGCAATGGCGCGGCTCCGCAAGACTTTGATGCAAATAATCAGCAAGCTGTTTATTTGTATTCTTCCACTTCGAATCTGGAGTCTGGATCTTGTGATGGCTTCAGAATTCTGATTGGCTCAAACGCGACATCATACATCAGACTTCAAAAAATTACGGCCGGTTCGGCCACCACCATTTTTACTTCTTCCGTGGGTATTCCGAATGGCTTGACAGATTATGGAGTATCGTTTAAAGTGACAAGATCTCAGCTGGGCGTATGGACCATCAGAACCTCTACACTTCCGACAAACGGGTTGACGACACAATCAACCCCAACACC
>JANOVT010000119.1:0-14620 GCA_031417525.1 Flavobacteriales bacterium
ACACACATTGCCATTGTTGTCATAAATATCATAAGTCAGATTTACTTCGCCGGGTCGGGGATCAAAATCGACTGTCTGCGCATAAGATCCAGTGAAATAGACCGAATTGGTTTCATCCAATGCCAAACTTGTCGCAACGTCATTTGCGGCTCCACCAATTTGTTTTGTCCACAAATGATCTCCGGATGTATCCCATTTACTGATGAATATGTCGGTAAGACCATTTGATGTTATTGAAAGATCGGCATTGCCAGGATCAAAATCGGCTGTCTCGAAAAAGTAACCGCACATCAGGAGGTTGCCATTGCCATCTATTTTAAGTCCTTCTCTGGGCAGGTTGATATATCGGTCAATTTGCCTTGCCCAGACGAAATTGCCCGATGGATCAAATTTCTCAATAAAAATATTCAACGCGTTAGGGTAGGGTGTCAATTCGAACACACCTGCTCCGGGATCGAAATCAATCTCGGAGTCGGAAGAGTATATACCCTGAAGATACACATTTCCTAAATCGTCGGTTTGAACACCCTCGCCATATTCATGTGACGATGGGTTGAAGTAATCATTTAGTTTTTTAACCCAAACAAATGATCCGTCTCCATGTAATTTCAATAGGAATAAATCGATGGATCCAAAAGTCGACGACATGAGTGAGGTGCCATTTCCTGTATCGAAGTCCAGATTGGTGCCGAAAAAAGTACCTGTGACGTAAACATCACCATTGAGGTCGACTGTAATTCCTTTTCCACTTTGGCTTGAACTAGCCCCGATTTTCTGTGCCCATTGGTATTCACCCAACGAATTGTACTTCGCAATGAAAATATCACCGGCTCCTTGTCCTCCATTTGCAGTTAATGTATTCGTTGCTGCTCCCGGATCAAAATCTGTTACACCGTCAAAGGTTCCAGTGAGATAAATATTTCCGGATTCATCCAATGCGATATCTTCAACGAATTGGTCGAGGTCTCCACCAATTTGTTTTGCCCACATAAAAGTTCCGTCTGCAGCCATTTTCCAGATGTAGATATCATTCAATCCAACTGACGTGAGTAGTACTTCTGAAGTTGATTCAGGATCAAAATCAATGGGATTATAAAAGGAAGCGGTCGTGATGATATTTCCATCCCCATCGGTCACTGTGCTTTTAATATAACTATAACCAAAAATCTCTTGTGTTGATTTTATCGCCCAATCAAAAGTTTGCGCATTGAGAAGGTAACCTGATAGGGCAAGTAGAGAAATGAGTGTAAAGATTTTTTTCATGTGATCGCAAGTATTAATCAAACTTCATTCTGGATTTTTAATGCTCGAAGGCAATTTGTAATTTGATAATTAAGGTTGAGTCGCAAATGTAAGAAGTCTGAACCTTATATTAAATACGGTACCAGATTATTGTTCGAATCGGAAGTTCTGTTCTACACCATATTTTCTTTTACTTTGTGACTGAAATAAATTCATAAATAATGAAAAGGTCACTACTCCTTCTGAGCATTTTTTCTTTTGCCCAAAACATCAACGCACAAATTGATATCGCCTGGGAAAAACACTTTGGAGGATCTTTCCTTGATGCTGGATACTCTGTGGTTGCTACGCCCGATGGCGGTTTTGTAGCTACAGGTTATTCTGCTTCCAGCGATGGACAGGTTGAAGGGAATCAAGGCGGTAATGACTATTGGGTCATCAAAACCGATGCGAACGGTGAATTGCTTTGGCAAAATGATCTGGGTGGGATTCAAAACGACATTTGCTATAGTGTTGTAAATGCGCATGGTGGTGGTTATATTCTATTGGGGTCGGCAGAAAGCAATAATGGAGATGTTTCCGGACATCACAGCCCGGGTCTGGGTGATTATTGGCTTGTCAAGTTGGATGAGGATGGTATTGTATTATGGAGTCACTGTTATGGTGGATTGGGTTTCGACAATGGTCGCAGCATCATAGCCACTGCGGATGGTGGATACGCTATGGTGGGTGAATCCAATTCTGGTGATGGGGATGTGACTGGATTGTTTGGTGCTCAGGATTTGTGGATCGTTAAACTCGATGCGGATGGTGTGATTGAATGGCAAGGCGCGCATGGCGGTGCAAGCAATGAATACGGTTATGGTATTGTGCAAACAGACGATGGTGGTTTTGCGGTTGCTTCTGCGAGTTACTCATGGGATAGCGGAGTTGTTACCGGAAATCATGGATCATCAGATTTCTGGATTACCAGATTTGATGATGCTGGAGTCTTGCTATGGCAAAAATCTTTTGGCAGCACCGGTGCAGATATTCCAAAGTCTATTGCTAAATGCAGCAATGGAGACTTTGTTATTTGCGGCAGTTCTGGAAATAATGATGGTGATGTTACCGGCTTTCATGGCACTTACGATTACTGGATCATTCGTGTGAATGACAATGGCGATTTGATCTGGCAAAAAAGCCTGGGCGGATACGATGATGAAAAGGCGTATTCAATCACTGCCACTTCTGATGATGGTTTTATCGTGACGGGCTTCGCCTGGAATGTGGATGGTGATGTTTCTTACAATCATGGTGGTCATGATGTGTGGGTGGTGAAACTCGATGCTTCCGGTAACATGGTTTGGGAAAAAAGTTTTGGTGGTACAGGCGATGAGGAAGGTTATAGTATTCAAGAACTAAATCCAACGGAGTATATTCTGCTCGGTCAAACGCCTTCTAATAATGGTGATGCGATCAGCACTCCACAAGGGTTGAATGATTTCTGGTTGATGAAATTGGTGCTGGCTGACAATATTCAAACCAAGGCAAAAGAGGAGTTTACTCTCCATTTCTCTCCAAATCCATTTTTGACCGAAACAAGATGCACAATCAAAGGAAATTTGAATGCGCTTGACAAACCTGTTTTCACTATCATCGACATTTCAGGCAAAGTCGTTTATTCCAAAAATATTTCTAGTCAGTCATTTGTTATTGATAGAGAATCTCTGTCGGCTGGTGTATATCAGTTTTTATTGCATTCTAATGATGGTGATTTGATCATCGGTAAATTGGTAATGGAGTAACACAAGAGTAACATTTGATTCGCATTTCAAAGTTTATGTTCAACGTCTGATAACCTTGTATTAATGACAAGAAGATGATCACGCATCTAGGTTTGCGCCTCGAATGCGAACTATTTATCTGATACAATTCTTCTTTCTCTCTTTGTTTTCTTTTGCTCAGGACGGGCTGGAAGGCATTATTGTCGAACGATATTATGTGTCGGATGCTGACGACAACAAAGGTTCTTTGCACAGTGGAGATTTGCCGGTTGGTTCTGTTACTTACCGCATATATGTTGATCTGAAACCCGGTTTTCGTTTTCAGGCAGCCTTCGGTTCTCCCGGACATCCATTGAGAATTGAAAGCACTCAACCTTTTTTTAATCACATAGAATCTGGTGCTACACATCCGAATATTTTACCGGAGCGTGCATTAAAACAAGACATCGCTTTGTTGGATTCATGGTTATCTGTTGGCGCTGCCGGTGAAAATCACCTCGGAATAATGAGACAGTATGACGATACTATACAGGATGAATTCGTTCATTTCGAAAAGGGATTCTTTGAAAACAAATCTTCTCGTAAGGATTTTTCACTTCTAGAAAAAGATGGAATGAAAAGAAGCGAATCTCTTCCGTTTCCCACTTTTTATCAGATGGATAGCTGTCTCATTTATCTGGGAAGCTCCACAAATGGAAAAAGTATAGCTATCGATAATGGTGCATGGGCCTGCATGGGCAAAGGCGCCCTTGGTGCAGATTCGCTCACGACCAACAATGTCCTTATCGCACAATTGACTACCGCGGGAGAACTTTCTTTTGAACTGAATCTTCTCATTGGTGCGCCGAACGGGACGTCACAGAAATATGTAGCTAAAAATCCGGATTACGGAGAATGGGTGCACAAAGACTTGATCTACACGAATAAGAATAAAAAGAAAAATCGCCATCAAAAGCATTCGGAAACGAAGGCTATAAAAATGATCCCTTGAAATTTTAAAATTTTTAAAAATGAAGAAAACTCTATCCATTGTTCTTGTCAGCTTCATCGCTGTTTTTGCTAACGCTCAAATTGGTCTTGAAGGAATTGTCGTTGAAAGATTCTATGTTTCCGACTTCGCCGATTCATTGAATGCTGATGAAAATTTCGCGACCTATCCGTTGCACGTTGGTTCAGTGACCTATAGAGTTTATGCTAATCTTCTTCCGGGTTATAAAGTGATTCAAATGTTCGGAAGTCAGGCTCATACTTTGAATGTCGAAACGACGACTTCATTTTATAATGATCCGAACTATGGTTTCAGTACGTACCAGGGAACTAGTGTTGTCAATACAAAAAAACACACCACGCTGATCGATTCTTACCTCACCATTGGTGGTGTAGCAACTGGTTTAGTGGGCGTTTTGAAAACGGAAGATACAGATGGCGCCATTGGTAATCTTCAAGGTGTGCTGGCAAACGAGGATCCAAGTGCAGGTGCTTCAATTACTAGTGTTTCTGGTTCGGATGGTTTAATGCCAGGTACGCCGGTATTGCCAAACATCCTCGGTCTTACTTCGGAACTGGATGTTTTTGATAAGACCCCGGGAAGCGCATTCACCACTAACGGCGGAACAGTGGCAGCTTTGGGTGGAGTGGAAGGTACTACTGCAACTAATCATGTACTCTTAGGTCAGTTCACAACCGACGGTGAATTTTGTTTCTCTTTGAATATTCAAATTGCAACACCTGTTCAAGGTGAAAGCCAAATTTTCGTTGCAGAATCACCTAGCGGTGATGAGATCTTAGATTCGACTTTGACATATTGTTCTAATGCAATCATCGATTTTGTTCGTGAATCAAAGTTTGCACAAAAGAATGGATTTCAACTTTATCCGAATCCTTGCGAAAATGTGATCACTGTTTTGAAGGATGCTTCACTTGTAAATATGACCAACCTGAGCATTTCGGATTTGACCGGACGCGTTGTTTATTCATCCGCATTTAGTTCACTAGCTCAACAAATCAACACTACAGAATTCGCTAACGGTATCTACATGGTTCGTGCTGAGAATAATGGAAGAGTGGAGACATTGAAATTCGTGAAGCAATAATTCCTTCTACTTTTTTCTGTCCGATATGAAACAGGTTTTATTGTTTTCTTTTCTTTTAATGAGTGCTGCTATGATGCATGCTCAGGGAAAACTCAATGGACGGATCACCGACATTCAGGGCGAAACGATGTATGGTGTAATTGTGCGGGCCGTGGAGAACGAAGCACTCATCACGCAATCTGATTTCGATGGATTGTTTACTTTGAGCTTGCCGGATTCCAAGCGTTATACCATCAAGTTTTACCTGGTGAGTTATGAAGAGTTGACTGATACGATGGAATTGAAGAACAATGAAGTCGTAACAAAAGAATTCACAATGCTTGAGAAGTCGTTTATGGGAGCTGAAGTGGTTATCACTTCGAAGGCGACCAGAGCTTCCGATACCTACATGGAAAAAATCAAAATGAATTCTGCCACTTCCATTGACTATATTTCTTCAGAAACGATCAAAAAAACAGGTGATGCGAGCGTTGTAAATGCGATTGCCAGAGTTTCGGGTGTTTCCACCAATGGCGGACTGATTACTGTGCGTGGTATCGGCGACAGGTATGTAAAGACGACATTGAATGGTTCAAGAATTCCAACACTGGATCCTCTCACGAATAACATCAAACTCGATATTTTTCCGGCAAGTCTCGTCGATAATATTGTAATAACAAAAACTACCAGTCCGGATCTTCCGGGTGATTGGTCGGGCGCTTACATTTCTGTTGAAACAAAAGACTACCCGGATAAATTATCTGTGAATGTAGAAACGCAGTTTGGTTACAATGCTCAAACGACTGGCAAGGATTTTCTTACATCTGAAAGAAGTTCTACGGATTGGTTGGGTTATGATAGCGGTTTACGAACCAGAAACTCAAATGAAATCATTAAACCGAATTTGGCGCCAAGTACTTATCAGGAGTTTGTTGCATTAGGATTGGGCAATTATTTTAATCAATTGGGTATTCATGGTTGGGTGGATGGCAATTCACTCGCGAACACATATTTCAAATTGGGACTTGTGCAATTGGGACTATTGACCGCCAGTCAGATGAATGATCCCACAGCTTTTCAGCAAGCCAGAAATACTTACAACGAGCAGTATAAACCTGTAGCATACAATTCGATTAATCCAAACGGAACTGATTACAACAATGGATTTTCGAACAATTGGAATGCGAAAATCATAAAGGCTCCTTTAAGTTTTACTCAGAGTTTTAGTATCGGTGATCAACGAACGCTTTTTGGAAAATCGTTGGGATATTTTTTTGGATTCAGATACGGTTCGAGCTATCGGTATGATCAGGATGGAGTTTCTCAACGTCTAGGCGATGAATCATTGGGTTTTCCTTTTGATCGTCAGGACCATGCACAGATCAGTAGAATCACCAATTCATGGAGCGCATTGCTCAATCTCGCGTATAAACTCAACGAGAATAATAAAGTGTCATTCCTCTTTATGCCAAACTTTATTGGAACGAATGATGTTGCGAGTTATGTATCCTTTCGATTGCCACAAGAATATCAGGATGTGGACGTGTCAAAGAATATTTTTTATGAGCAACGACGTCAGTTGATTTATCAGGTATCATCTCAGCATTTTGTTCCGTCCAGCAATTTGAAAATTGATTTTAATACTTCATTCACTTCGGGAGCAAGTGTTGCTCCGGATTTTAAAGCAACACAATACCTGTATGTGATGAGGGATGATACAATTCAGGCGTATCAGTTTTCTCCAACTGCTGGTGATGGTATCAGAAGATACTATCGTTATCTCAATGAGAACCTACTGGATTCAAGATTGAGCGTTGAACTTCCATTGAAATCCGGTGAGAACAAAAATGTGAGAAAGTTGAAATTTGGAATTGCCACCCAAAGAAACTATCGGAAAATTGACAACAATGAATTTCGGGTGATGAATGGTAACAATCCTTTGATTGATCCTTTGCTGAATGATGATCTCAATGCATACATGTCTACAGATCGATTTGTCATTGACAACGGAATCATTGATTTCACCTACGAAGACTTTGATTTTAATAGAAATCACTCATTCGGCCACAGCAATGTGGAAGCGGGTTTCATCATGACAGACTATGAATTGAATTCGTCTTTAAGATTGCTCGGAGGAGTCAGAGTGGAACACACGGATATTTTCACGGATGTGGATGCTTACGATCGGTTAGGATATGAAAAGAATGATCCACGCAGAGAAAATGTTGGCGGATTCGCTTATGTGAATGCAGCAAAAATTGATGAGTGGAATATTCTTCCAAGCGGCAGTCTCATCTATAAAATCGAAGATGCCAAAGGCAGACGTACGAATCTGAGATTGAATTATAGTCAGTCTGTAGCGCGACCAAGTATCCGGGAATTGAGCGATGCCGCTCTGTTTGATTACGAATTCAGAACATTGATCTACGGAAATTCAGATCTGAAAATGGTGCACATTGCCAATTACGATTTCAGAGGTGAAACATATTTTCAGAATGGAGACAATGTTTCGGCGAGTGTGTTTTACAAAGATTTTAAGAATCACATTGAGATGGGATTCGGAAGTTCAGGAATTACCTGGGAGAATATTGAGAATTCAAATGTGAAAGGAATTGAATTTGAAGGTAGAAAAAAGTTGACCGATGCTTTTGAATTGCGAGCGAATGTTACACTTGTTCGCTCCGAGGCTCAATTTGTTCGTCGTGATTTTCAAGTGGTCGAAGGTGTGAAAGTATACTCTGTTATCGACACCATCGATCGCCCAATGTTTGGCCAAGCACCGTATCTCATCAACGGAATATTTAGCTATAAATCAGACTCACTTGGATTGACAGCGACTGTAAGCTATAATGTTCAGGGTGCGCGTCTGGTTATTGCAGGAGCAGTGAGAGGCAGACCAGACGTCTATGAAATTCCGAGAAATACTGTCGACTTTAAAATTAGCAAAAAGATCGGTAAGAATTTTACCGTGAATCTCACCATTCGAGACATTCTAAACGCACCTGTTAGACGAGCATACAAACTGCCAAGTGGTTGGGTTGACTATGATAATTTTCGTTATGGTACAAATTACTTGATTGGAGTTGCTTACAAATATTGAAATGAATATGATCAAACATTTCATCTATAAATTCACTCTTGTTGCATTGGTCATTTGCAATTGCAATCTTGCGTTTGCTCAACTTGAGAAGGTGATCGTTGAACGCTACTACGTGAGTGATGCCAATGATGCTACGGATACATTTGGTGGAGGTGTACCTGAAGGCTCTGTAACATATAGAATCTATATCGACATGACTCCCGGTTCTGTTCTGAAAAGTCTTTATGGGGATGCTCTTCATCCTTTCTCAATTTCGAGTACAGAGTCTTTTTTTAATCATGAAACGGACGGACAAACATTTGCAAAGGAGTTTATCAAAAACAGATATTCAGAGAATACTGTTGCACTCGATACCTGGCTCACTCTCGGACAGACAACAAAAAAGCAAGGCAACATCACTTACTTCGGCATTCTAAAAGACCAGGATGTGAATGGAACATTCATTGGTGGTATCAATAATGATGGCGGAAGTGCAGAAATTGCGACTGGCCTTTTGATCAATGATGATATTTCTTGCGGTCAGCCATTGACGATCGCCGATGGAATGGATACACTGGTGGCAACACCTTCCGATTGGTTTAGCAATGGGATTCTGGATTTTGTTTCAGGCAACGACAGTACCATTTTCGGTTCCCTTGTGGACGGCACAGAGCTTTACAGTGAAAGTTTTTCGTTGTCTGCAACGGGTGTGGTTGGTGTCATTGCGGATAGCAATCAGGTGATTGTTGCGCAGCTCACAACGAAAGGTGACTTGTCTTTTATATTGAATCTTGAAATTGAGTATGAAGTGAATGGTGTGCCGACAACTTTTTTTTATGTCGGAACGAATAATATAACAATGCCAAACGAAGTCTATAGTCCTTATCTGACCTATCCCGCTTTGTGTGGTTGCAACGATCCGAATTATCTTGAGTATAGTCCGGCTTTCATATGCGGAGAGGCAGGTTCTTGTGTCACTCCGGTTGTTTTGGGGTGCACAGATTCATTGGCTTGTAATTTTGATCCAACTGCAAATACGAATGTGTCGGAATTGTGTTGTTATCCTGGATGGTGTAACAATAGAAATTTGGAAGAGGTGTGTCCTCAGTTGAAGGGAAATTCTTTTGACTTTACTGTTTTCCCAAATCCGGCCTCAGACATGATGACTCTGAATGTGATCAACGGTGTTACGAGTGATTTGACTTACATCATCTACAATTCATACGGTACAATACTCAAGCAACGTACGATGAGTCAGGCACCTTTGAACTTCAGCGATGTAATTGATTTGTCTGATATAACACCGGGTATGTATAGTGTCAAGGTGATGACTGATCAAGGTGAGCAACATAAATTGTTTGTGAGATTATGAAAAGGAACAGAATTCCTAATTTACTGCTTGCAATTTGTTGCTCTTTGTTGATGTTGTCGTGCAAAAAAGATGACGATGATAAAGTTGTGATTGAACGAGGTACAGTTTCAGATATCGAAGGCAATGTATATCAGACGGTGAAAATTGGTGATCAGTGGTGGATGGCCGAAAACTTACGGGTCACAAAATTCAATGATGGAAGTGAGTTGAACTTTATCAGTAGTTCAGATCAGGATAGTTTATGGGCAAACGCAATGAATGCATCTTATTCATCCATCAATGATGCACAGTTTGGTTTTTTGTACAATGGTAAAGTGGTACTCAATGAAAGAAATATTGCGCCGGTTGGCTGGCATATTCCAACAGATGCTGATTGGAAAAAGTTGGAGCTTGAAATTGGTATGAAGGAATCGGAACTGGATCAAACAGGATGGAGAGGGGAGAAGGAAGGAGAAAAATTGACCTCAAAATATTCTGCTGGTTGGCCGGATGGTGGTTTACTTTTTGGCAGCGATGATTTTGGTTTTAATGCCTTGCCTGGTGGTTGCAGAATTTTTGATGGCAGGTCGAATATTTTTGGTAATACTGCCTTTTGGTGGTCATCTCCTGAATCTGATAGCCAGATATGGTATCGGCACATTGATAAAATGGGAACAACTATTTTCAGACATCATACTTATGTACAATATGGCATGAGTATCCGATGTGTTAAAGACTAAATATTAGATGAAGAAGCTGATTTATATCTTGTTTTTGTTGCCGATTTTTTCAATCGCGCAGGATTCGACATCTAAATTTTCGGTGGGCATTTCATTCAGCAATGATTGGTGCAATCGTTTTTCCTCTGCAGATGATGACGTGAAAGAAATGAAGAATGAATTCGATTCGTTGGAAGCAGGAAAGTATGGATTCACGACCGGTTTGTTTGCGGGATATGCATTTCATCCGAGTATGAATTTTCAAACCGGAATTTATTTTGCGAATAGAGGATATCGCATTGATACACTTTCAGAATCAAGTATGACAAATTTGAAATTCCAATACAGGTATATCGAAGTACCTCTGCGTTTTTCATATGTCTTCAATAGTAGCTCTAAGTTAAGGCCGGTGTTGTCGATCGGGTGTTATGGTGGGTATTTGATTCAGCAGAAAACAAAATATCGGCAAATAGGAATAACGGGATTTGATCATTTCAGTGACAAGGAGAAACTCTCATCAATAAATCTGGGCGTTACTGCTTCTTTCGGCTTTCAGAAACTGATTCAGGAAAAGTTTACTTTTCAGTTGGATGTTATCTGCCGACAATCACTTACACCATTGAGCGATACTCCTTTCAAAAGGTATCTGAATTCTGTAGGAATAAATTTATCCCTCAGTCGCCAATTTTAAGCAGGTCAGATTCCTGTCCTTAGAAATGCTGCACTTTTTTCTCGATGAAAATTGCATTTGTTCGGTCATGAATATTCATTTTTGACTGGATGCACTTCAGCGTTTCTTAACATTCCAAAAAAACTTCAGGTCATTGTTAAGCCAATGGTGTATTTGTGATACAATGATGTAACAATAGAGTGCATCTCATTAATAAAATAGTAATGATGTACTTATTCTAAGACGTTTTTGAAAAGAGTTATTTGCATCACAAATTAAATTATCAAAAATGAAAAAGAAAATGAATTCTATGAAAGTACTGGCCTCTTTGGCGTTGGCTTTCGGCGCGTTTACTTCCATGAACGCACAATCTAATCTCGGAGCTTCTTGCGGCTGTCCAGCTGTAGGCACACGCCCTGAGGTACTCCTTACTTCACTTCCCGGATACACCGCTATCTCTGGAACATTTGGTGGAGAACTAACTACTGGTGCTAATCTTACTTGTGACAAAACTTACATCCTCGACAAAAAAATCTACATTCCAGCTGGTCAGACAATCGCAATTGCTCCAGGTACAGTTATCAAAGGTGCAACTGCTGCAACTCCTTCTGAAGCTACTGCTCTTGTGATTGAGCGTGGTGGTAAAATTATTGCTTCTGGTACTGAATCTTGTCCTATCGTTTTCACTGCTCAGGCAGATCCAATGGACGGAACTTATGCTATTTCAAATGCATCTAAATGGGGTGGTCTTGTGCTTTTAGGTAAAGCATCAAACAACCTCACTTTCGCTATTAATGGTCCTTATGTACCAGGTGCTGGTAACGGTAAATTGGCTGTTGCTGATGGTCTTGGAGTTCTTGAAGGATTTGCTACTTCAAACATTCAGGATCGTTTTGGTGTGATGCAAAACAACAACAACCCTGTTGCTGGTGAAACTGCAGGATCATTTGATGACAATGACAACTCAGGTATCGTTCGTTATGTTTCTATTCGTCACAGTGGTGCGTTTTTAGCTGTTGGTAACGAGATCAACGGAATCACTTTGGGTTCTGTAGGTCGCGGAACAACACTTGAGCACATCGAAATCGTTTCTTGTGGTGATGACAACATCGAACTTTTCGGTGGTACAGTAAACATCAAATACATCACAACACTTTTCGGTAATGATGATATGTTGGATTGGGATTTGGGTTGGAGCGGTAAAGCTCAATTCATTTTCGGAATGAAATCAGACTTGACTTCAAGTGTTGACTCTGACAACGGAATGGAAACTGATAGTGATGATAACAAATCAAACAACCTTCCGCGTTCTCATCCTATTATTTACAACGCAACTTTAATTGGTAATGCCAAAGCAGTTGGTACTTCTGATAACAGCGCTCTTGCTGCAATCAACGCAAAAGAATTGACTGAAGGCGAAATCTACAATTCTATTTTCGCGAATTTCCGTGAAGGTTTGAACCTGGTGAAATCTTTGGGTGCTGGTCGTACTTACCCTGCTGGTGGCGAAGCTTGGCACAACTGGTCAAACATTGCTGGTCCTGCTTCTGCAACAAATGGTAATGGCTCACAGTCTTTGAAAGTGGTTTGTAACACATTCGTTGGTTGCGCAAATCCATTGACAAACGGTGCTAACAGTGCAGGTCCTGGAACAGCTATCACTTCTGGTGCTGATTTCACACAGTTTACTGTAACTGACAAAAATGATATTCTTGTTGGTAATACACTTCCTGGCTTTGATTATAACTTCACTGTAAATACTACTACTAACGTATTCACTGCTAAAAACGATGTGACTCCAAACCCAGCACTTTCTGTGTCAGGTTGCCCTGTTGCTCCTTTTGACGGTTTCTTCGAACCAGCTGCTTTCCGTGGTGCTTTCTCTTCAGTAAATGGTGAGAACTGGTTGTCAAACTGGACATACTCTCAGGTTTTGAATGCTACAAAAGGTGTTCGTGCTTGTCCGACTGATTTGAATCTGGATGGCTCTACTGACGTTCTTGACTTCTTGATTTTCGCTCCTGCATTCGGTACTTCTTGTAACTAAAAAAAAAATAATGTTCCTCATCCTTCGGGATGAGGAACAAATAAAAATTAATCAAACTAATGAAAACATTTAAATACATATTCGCTTTTTGCTTGATGATTGTCGCTTCCGGTGCTTTCGCTCAAGGTCTTGATGGAATCGTGGTTGAGAAGTATTACTCAACAGACGCAGCCGATGCTGCAAATGCTACTTCAAACGGTGCTATCACTCCGCTGCCTGCGGGTTCAACGGTTTATCGTGTTTATGTCGATATGGCTGCCGGGTATAAATTTTCTCAGCTTTATGGAACCGTAGCTCACAATCTGACTGTGAATTCTACTTCGAACTTTTACAACGATCCTTCTTATGGAGTTGCTGTAAATCCAGGTACTATTTCTCTTGTAAACATTCGTAAGAATACTGCCATGATCGACTCATGGTTTACAACTGGTGGTGCTGCTTCAACAAAAGCAGGTGTATTGAAATCTCAAGACACGGATGGAACACTTGGTAACCAACAAAACATCCTTGCTAACAACGCAGGCGGTTGTTTCGGTTTGCCGATCAACGGTGCTTCCGGTCAGGACGGTTTAGTACCAAGCACTGCTTCTACTTCTGTTGCTCCAAACTCACTCGGTCTTGGAACTGCTACAGATGTATTGGATCAGACTGCCGGTAACTCTATTGTTATCTCTAATGGTTCTATTGCTGCATTGGGCGGTGTCGTTGGTGCTACTGCATCCAACATGGTTTTGATTGGACAGTTTACGACTAGTGGTCAATTGAGTTTTGCTTTGAACGTTCAGATTGTAAACATCGGAACTGGTATCGCTGAAAACTATGTTTCTTCTAATCCGGTTTCTGGTGAGTTGACACATCCTACACTTACGCTCGTTCCTAACGTTGCTCCAACAGTGAGCATTTCTTCACCTGCTAACAATGCAAGTATCATCACAGGAACTGCTACTACTATCTCAGCAAATGCAAATGATGCAAACGGCACTGTAACCAGTGTTCAGTTCTTTGTTGATGGCTTGTCTATCGGAACGGATAACAGTTCTCCTTTCACTGCAAACTACGTTGCTGTTGCAGGTGCTCACACTATTTATGCTATTGCTACAGACAATGATTGCTCTACAGCAACTTCTTCTACCATCAATATTTCTGTTGCGAATAATCAGGCTCCAACTGTTGTTCTGACTGCTCCAACTTCGGCTGTTGTCGGTGCTTCCATTACATTTTCTGCTAATGCAAATGATGTGGATGGTTCCGTTGCACAGGTTGAGTTTTTCGTTAACAACGTTTCAGTTGGTGTTGACAACTCATCTCCTTTCTCTGTAAACTACATTGCAACATTGGGTTCTGGTCAAGCGGTGAAAGCCGTAGCTACTGACAACCTTGGTTTGACTACAACTTCGAACATTGTTACATTGAACGTATTGGCTAACGTGCCTCCAACAGTTTCATTGACAGCTCCACTTTCCGGTAGTTCTTATGTTGCTCCTGCAGTAATCACTATTTCTGCAAACGCTAATGACCCTGATGGTACTGTTACTCAGGTTGAGTTCTTTGTAAACAACGTTTCTGTGAATGTGGACAATACTGCTCCTTACACTTACGATTGGACAAGTACTCCAGGTCTGAAAGTTTTCACTGCTAAAGCTACAGATAGCAATGCTGCTGTGACAACTTCAG
>JANOVT010000120.1:0-3316 GCA_031417525.1 Flavobacteriales bacterium
ATTGCACCAACCAAAATACCCAAAACAAAGCCCCTCATGCCTTTCAACTCCGTATTCGGATGGTTTATTAAGAAGCGTTTACACCAGATCGATCTTTTTATGAAGTATCCGGTGGAAGTGCAGCACGAGGTATTTCGTTCCCTTATCGATCAGGCTGCTCTTACACGTTTTGGTCTCGAACACCAGTTTTCCAAAATCAATTCGATAGAGGATTTTAAGAGGGCAGTGCCGATCCGGAATTATGAGGCGTACAAACCGTATGTGGATCTTTTGCGCGATGGTCAGCAGAATGTAGTCTGGCCTTCGAAGCTTAAGTGGTTTGCGAAAAGCAGCGGGACCACGGATTCCAAAAGCAAGTTTATTCCCGTTACAAAAGAAGCATTAGAGGAATGTCACTACAAAGGCGGCAAGGATTTGCTCGCGTTGTATTACAACCAAAAACCAGATGCGAAAGTGTATAGCGGTAAACACCTGGTGCTTGGTGGTTCTTCCAAGATCAATGCGTTTAACGAAGAAGGGTATACGGGAGATCTTTCGGCCATTATCATCCGCAATTTGCCGATATGGGTGGAATTGCGTCGTACACCATCACGCGACATCGCGTTGATGGATAACTGGGAAGAAAAAATTGAGAAAATCGCGTCGACAACGATGAACGAAGACATCTACATGATGGCCGGAGTTCCAAGTTGGACGCTGGTTTTATTGAAGAGAATACTCGAACTCAAAGGAACAGACAACATCCACGAAGTGTGGCCGAACCTCGAATTGTTCTGGCACGGTGGTGTGAGTTTTAAACCTTACAAAGAGCAGTTCAAAAAATTGATTCCAACGGCTCGCATGAACTATGTAGAAACCTACAATGCGAGTGAGGGTTTTTTTGGAATTCAGGACCGGCTGGAGTCGGATGATCTGCTGCTCATGCTCGACTATGGAATTTATTATGAGTTCATGCCGATGTCTGAATACGGTAAACCAAGTCCGAAAACGGTTGGTCTGAAGGATGTAGAGATCGGAGAAAATTATGCCATGGTGATTTCCACCAACGGCGGACTCTGGCGTTATCTCATCGGAGATACGATTCGTTTTACATCGCGGTATCCTCAACCCTTCAGAATTCAAGTAAGCGGACGTACGAAACATTACATCAATGCGTTTGGTGAAGAATTAATGGTTGACAATGCAGATGAGGCGATACGACACGCGTGTAATGGCACCGGTGCTTCCGTCACTGACTACACTGCCGCTCCTGTTTACATGACAGAAAGTTCTACCGGTGCGCATGAATGGCTGATCGAGTTTGAGCAAAGTCCGGAGAACATCGAAGAATTTAATCTGTTGTTGGATGAAAAACTTAAGCTGGTAAATTCAGATTATGAAGCAAAACGCGCATTCGATTTTATCCTGAAAAAACCGTTGGTACATGTTTTGCCAAAAGGAACTTTTTACAACTGGATGAAAGAAAAAGACAAACTGGGAGGTCAGCACAAAGTGCCGCGACTTTCCAACGACAGAAAATATGTTGAAGAAGTGATGCAGTTGCTTGAGCCAGTGCGCCGCTCCGAGATTTGATCAAAAAAGCCGATGTTATCCCTAATACAAATTTTATTCACCGTCGGATTGTCGTTTGTTTTTCAAAAATCACAACCGACGGATGCCAAAAATTTTGCACTCGATGATTTGGGTAATCTTTATCTCATTCACGACTCCTACATGGAACGATTCAACGCTGTAGGCAATGGCAAATTCCGCAGCTCGGATCTGAACTACGGCAACATCGAATACTTTGATTATACCAATCCACTCAAGCCATTCATTTTTTATCGCGGCACAGGAAAGCTTGTCACATTTGACAATACTCTGAGCGAACAAGGCACTTCTATTGATCTTTTTGATAAGGATTATGAGCAGGTAGAATTGTTGTGTGGATCACGTGGTGATTATTATTGGATGTGGGATTCACGCAATTCAGAAATGATTCGGGTGGACGCCAATTTCCAGAAAATATCTTCAACCGGAAATTTGTCTGTTTTGTTGGGAAAGGAATTTCAACCGGCACAGATGCTGGAGCGTGGCAAACACGTTTATCTGCGCGATGCCAAATGGGGTATTCTGGTCTTCGATATTTATGGTACTTACGAAACGACCTTGAATATTTTGCCCGCGAAAGACATTCAAATCATGAATGATGAGGTGATTTATTCGGACGCTCAATACCTCTATGTGCTAGGCGGCGACTGGTTAACTGAGCAAAAGATGGAACTTCCGGTGGCAAATCCGGACCGTGTTTTTTACCACAATCAGAATCTTTATTGCCTCAAAGACGGATTCCTGACGACCTGGAAGTATTCAGAAACCACAAGAAACTAACAATCGCTTTGCAGGGATAGTATTTGTTTTACTTTCGACCTCGTTTTTTACCAAAACAATTCTATGCACATAGCGATCGCCGGAAATATAGGTTCAGGAAAAACTACACTGACCACCATGCTTGCCAAACACTACAAATGGCAACCTCACTTCGAAGAAGTTGACGACAATCCATACCTGATTGATTTCTACAAAGACATGCAACGCTGGTCTTTTAATCTGCAGGTGTATTTTTTGAAAAGTCGTTTTCGTCAAATACAGGATTTGAAAAAAAGCGGAAAAAAAATTGTCCAGGATCGGACCATTTATGAAGACGCTTACATCTTCGCTCCGAATCTCCACGCAATGGGATTAATGACTACCCGTGATTTCGAAAACTACGTTGATCTTTTTGGCGTGATGGATGAATTTATCACTCCGCCCGATTTGCTCATCTTCCTTCGTGCATCCGTTCCGGCTCTTGTTGAAAATATCGGCAAACGCGGACGTGAATACGAAGAAGCTATTCGTCTCGATTATCTCACTCGTCTGAACGAGCGCTACGAAGCATGGATCAGCACATACAACAAAGGCAAAATGCTGGTGATCGATATCGACGACAACCGCTTTCATGAGAAGCCGGAAGATCTGGGTAAGATCATTTCGAATATCGATGCGCAGTTGCACGGGCTTTTCAAATAATCTCTTCGCTCATACTTTTTCACGCCTCGTAGTGGTAAACAGAACTTCGCAGAAGGAATATCAGAATTTCACAGAAATAAACTCCATGAAACTCTTTGTTGCACTCCGTGTGACTCTGTTGTTAAAAAAGTTGTTTCGCGCAAAAATTCACAGAAAGAATATCAGAATTTCACAGAAATAAACTCCATGAAACTCTTTGTTGCACTCCGTGTGACTCTGTGGTTAAAAAGTTGTTTCGCGCAAAAATTCACAGAAAGAATATCAG
>JANOVT010000121.1:0-13576 GCA_031417525.1 Flavobacteriales bacterium
CATCCGGTGTGCTGGTAAGAATATTTCCAGGCCCCAAAAAATGTGGCGATGTTTTCTGCCAGCCAGATAAAAAATCCGATCAGGAAAAAAGAAAGCGAAACAGGCATCCACCGCTCACGAGTGGTATAAAAATACACCCGCGCTTTTGAAAAGAATACCAGGACAAATGCCAGCAGAACCCAGCGCATGTCTGTGATATAGTGATGTGTAAAAAAGTTGATGTAAATGCCAATGGCCAGAGCCCAGGCAATCCAGAATCGGGGCCAGTTTGTCATTTTAAGACGAAGTCTTCGCCAGGCCTGACACATAAAACTGGCGACACTCGCATACATGAATCCTGAATAAAGTGGTACACCGAAGAATTTTGTGTAAGCAAATTCGGGATAACTCCACGAACCGTGGTGCACTTTATAGCACTCCATGGTCAGCCCCAAGAAATGAAAAAGTGTTATCACCAATGCTTCATCGCGTGATTCAAGTTTAAATACCACCATCAACACCTGCACAATAACGCATGCAAGCAGTAAGAAATCATATCTGGGTAAAAATCCTTCTGGTAAAAATTTCGAAAGAGCAAGTAAAGCAAAAATGGCAACGGGAAAAATGCAGCAAAGCGCATGAAGATATCCGAAAACCCAAACCTCACGAATAGTTTTTATGACAGAATTTTCAGGTTTAGATTGAAAAAGGCTTTCGGTTGTTATGTCTTTTTGTTGGAATTGATTATCCTGCATATCGTTCAAAGCTCAAATTTATTTTATCGACTTATGTCTGACGGAAAGCAAAATGAAAAGAGCAACCAAGAATGGTGCGCTCATGGCGAAATAGAGCCTGAAGGTATGGGTCAGATAAATGGTAATAAAACATGTACTAAGAAACAGAAAAAAATAACGGATACCAAGTGCGATGTTCTTTTCTGAATATCCATCCATGATAAGGAGAAACGAAGGAAGTGTAGAGATCATAAAAAGACAGATGACAAATGCCGTGCTCATTGATTATAGACAAGTTGCAAGATTTATATCGGGACTCCTTCTTCTCACTCATTTTCCCATGGGCATCTTCTCACCTCTCACCTCTCACCTCTCACTTCTCACTTCTGACCTCTGACCCCTGACCTCTGATTTCTTCAATGCTGCCAATTACGATTCAACCGCGAGATCTACTGCACCAGCTCAAACTTCTTCTCAAGAATCTGAAACTCCACGCGCCGGTTCTGTTGTCGACCCTGATCAGAGTCGTTATCTGCTACCGGATTTTGTTTGCCAAAATAGGTGAGCTGCAAGCGATCCTCTGCAATTCCTTTCTCCTTCAAATGATTGATCACTCGTTGTGCCCTACGTTTGCTGAGATCCAGATTGTAACCATCCGGTCCGATCACATCTGTAAATCCGGAAATCTCCATATACATCGAACGGTTTTTGCGGAGTAGCAAAAAAATTTCTTCCATTTGGATCATTGCTGTGTCGGTCAAATTATCCGAATCGAAATCAAACAAGACCGCATCCAATTTGATTTTGGTGTATTCACTTAGTTCAAGAGGTGGGTCAACAGCTATGCTCGCCAGGTATTCATTTTCACAACTGCATTCTTCTTTTTTCTGGATGGACTTTACTTGAACATTATCGATGTACATATAACTCCAGGTGCTGTTGCCTTTGGCACCCATGTCCTGCGTCCGGCGTATCACTTTTAAATCCCGATCCTTCTGGAAATTTCCGATGGTGAGGAATTGTTCACCACCGGTTGCTTTGTAAACATCACTTAAAAGCATCCAGCCATTGGCTTCATCCAACATATTGAGATGTGGATTGTTCATGGATGCCTTCATCGGCAAAACGGTTTGATTGGAACTCTCCACTTTTTCTTTGGTGATCAGAGCACCGATTCCATCCGTTACGTAATAACAGTAATCCGCTGCAGACACGCGCATTTCAACACAAACCAATTCGCCTGCTGTGAGAACTCTATTCAATTTCGTCTGAATATACTCCCGGTAGTTGCGGGTATTGCCTGTGCTGTAGGTGACTAGGCCCACGTAGGCAACGCCATCTTGGGCATTTTCTTCTCCAAAAACGTTTTTCGGAACACCAACCTTATCGCTACATGCATTGAAGTAGTCTGGTGTGCCATCAGTCGCTTGCCACCAACTTGCAACAGTATTCAATTGCTGTTGGTTAAAATTGCCCGGACAATACGATTTTGTTTCAAAGCTCCCATTTTCCACCAGATTTTGACCAGGAGAAAAGAAACTAAGCAAACAACAAATCAATATGACAGTGATTTCCTTCACGTTAGCAAGAACAGGAGTTTTTTGGATTTATTTTTAATAGACTTTCCTGTGTTTTCAGAAAAGCTATGTGGAAAGACCGGGCCAGTTTTATCTGAATGTATCCGAAAGGACGAAATCTTACTTCGTTTTTGCTTTTGGATTTTGAATTCTCTTCTCATGTGAATTTCCGAAAGTCAAAATTATCTTCTCAAAACTCACACAAGTTTTTTTTGAAATTCCTTTTTTATTTCACATAAACGTATGGCAATCAGTTGCGTGTCAAAAATCCCATGGCAAAATATTTGCCACGCAAATTTTGCCACGCATTTCGGACATTTATTTTTTTCAGAAAAAAGTCGATCAATTTTTGATCGTGATTTTTTTCACGGATCGTTTTGAAGCCAAAAAATCAATGAAAAAAAATGGCTACCGTTTTCGGTAGCCATTTTTATAAGAAATTTTTTTCGATGAAATTATTTCACCACAAATTCTACACGTCGGTTTTGTGCTTTGCCAAGTGGAGTTGGTTTGATATTCGCCAGCACCTCGTTATCCTTTGAAACAGTTGTGATTCTTTCAGCTTCGATTCCGGCAGCTACCAGGTAGTTTCGAATGCCGTCAGCCCGCGATTGTGCAAGTCCGATGTAGTGCCTGTTCACTTTCGCTTCATTCATCTCATCGGTATCGCTGTGTCCGACAATCTCCAATTTCATGGAGGCGTTATCTTTCAATACGGCAATCAGGTCTTCCAGATCTGTATCAAACATGGAAGGAATTTCTGTTGAAAGGAATGAATACCAAACAGTAGTTGCAGCAACGATTTGTGCTGGTTTCATATCTAAACCTTTTGCACTAGAGCGACTGTAGATCAGATCAGGATCACGGTCTTCTGTTTTTCCGCAAAAACACTGGCTTTGCGCTTCCACTTCTACGATCTCGATTTTATCCAGATAGTAATATGAGTCAGGAATAATGATCCCTTCTTGTGAAGCTGGCTTTTTTACTTTTTCAAGTTTCAGATTGTCTTCCAGTCCGAAACAACCGATCACGAAATATTCTTCTTTTCCGGTTCCAACATAAGTTCCGCAAATCGTTTCCCAACCTTCCATCGTTACAATTGGTTTGTTGGTTTTTTCAGTGATTTGTGGTTGGAAGGTCAACGCATTGTCATGTGCATTCTGAATCTTGCGATCGCTTAAAAATATTCCAACATTGTTTACGCCGAATTTTGAAAGATCTGCCAGACTTACGTTAAATCGAACACAGTACAATTTGTCCTTTACCAAACGCGTCTTCAATTTACCTTCCAGGTAAGTGCGGGTTCTTTTCGGATCTTTTGTGAATGCTCTGAAGCCGGCATAACTGCTTCCATCATAGGGCTCTTCCGTTCCGTAGTCATTTTTAGGAACGGAAACCTTGGTGCTTTTCACCATGTTATTGTACAAGTCGGCAGAAGTCTCGTTAGGAGATTCCCAGGTTTTCAGAAATGTACTTAACTGGTTGTAGGTTTTCAGAGTTTTTACATCAGTGACTTCAAAACTGTAGTCTGAAACGAGGTTTTGAGGATCACCTGATTCAACAACAGGTTCTTCTTTGGCTGTTGCAGGTTTTTTGGTTTGCGTGAATCCGCTGACAGAGAAGGAGAATAGCAGAGCTAAAACGAAATAGCACTTTTTCATGATTTTAAAATTGGTGTTCTTGAATGGTTTGAATAAAGATCTTAAGTTTTTGGTGGTCAATGTCAGGGTATACACCGTGTCCCAGGTTCGCAATATAACGCTGTGGCCCGAATTGCCCCAACATTTTGACAGTTTCCTGGCGTATAAAATCGTTGGAGCCGTACAGCACTGCGGGATCCAGGTTGCCCTGCAACGTTTTGTCCTGAGCTATCAAGGATCTTGCAAAGCCCGGATCTGTGTGCCAATCGAGTCCGATCGTCGCACATGGTAATTTGCCTAGTTCCTCCAACGAGAAGAAAGCTCCTTTTGCAAAAACGGTCACCGGAACAGCGGTGAGGCTTTCACATATTTGTTGGATATAAGGCAATGCGAATGTGTTATATGCTTGTTTGTTTAAGATTCCAGCCCAACTATCGAAGAGCTGAATCATGTCGCAACCGAGTTCTACTTGTTTTTTCAAGTAAATAATCGTCGCTGTGGTGATCTTGCTTAGCAATGCATGTGCCAGAGCCGGATTTTGCATCAACATCGCTCTCGATTTCGAAAATGTTTTCGATCCACGACCTTCCACCATATAGCAGAAGATGGTCCATGGAGCCCCTGCAAATCCAATGAGCGGAACTTCTCCTTCTAATTTTGTCTTGATGATTTGGATGGTCTCAAAAACATAATCGAGATTTTCAATGACGTTTTCTGTGGAGAGTGCCTCTACGTCCGCCAAAGTCTCAATCGTTTTATCAAAAGATGGACCTTTGCCTTCGTCCATATTGTAAGGCAAACCAATTGCCTCTGGAATGACCAGAATATCCGAAAACAAAATTGCCGCATCAACTCCTAAAATATGCACCGGCTGAATTGTAACCGCTGCAGCCAAAGGAGGATTTTTCAAGAGTTTTTTGAAACTGCCGGCTTCAGCGCGTGTTGCACGGTACTCGCTCAAAATTCTGCCTGCCTGGCGCATCACCCACACAGGCACACGTTCCGTGTTCTCACCGCGTGCGGCTCTTAATATCAGATCATTCTTCAAATTCATAAGGGCGGCAAATTTAATCGGTTAAGCTTAACGATTTAGCCAATGCAGACAACACTTTTTGATGATAAATCGATTAAAATGGCAGTCTGAATTTCCCTTGAGACCAATCATACATAGCCCAATCATTAACTTTCGCCGCTCCATTATAGGAAACTCCATGTTTTTTCGAGTTCAACATTTGTTCATTTATCCTATCAAATCACTTGGCGGAGTTTCCGTCGAACGCGCAGAACTTTCTTCTCGCGGATTGAAATGGGACAGACGCATGATGCTCGTTGATCAGGAAGGCCAGTTTCTTACGCAACGTGAACACCCGAAACTTGCGTTGCTGAAAACAGAATTGATAGGGGATAGGATCCGCATTGTTGCGACCGGAGCGTTGGGATTAGATTCAATAGATCTTCTGCTCGAACCGGAAAGTGGCGAGGAAACGGCGACAACTATCTGGTCGGATACCTGCACTTCCATGATCGTTTCGAAGGAAGCAAATGATTTCTTCACCAGAATGACAGGTTTTGAGACGCGTCTGGTTTTTATGCCTGATAACAGCAAACGGCCGGTCGACGAAGATTATGGGAAAGGTGCGATTCAATCTTTTTCCGATGCCTTTCCGATGATGGTCATCGGTGCGGCATCGCTGGATGATCTGAATAAAAGACTAATGCAGAATGGCTCGAAAGAAATCATGGGATGGGATCGGTTTCGTCCGAACGTGGTTTTGAATACTGAAGTGCCATATGAAGAAGATCAATGGGAATCATTTGTTGTAGGGGAAAACAAATTCAAAGTTGTCAAACCATGCTCACGTTGTGTGCTTATCACCGTGAATCAACAAACAAGTGAAAAAGGCGTTGAACCTCTGCGAACATTGGCGAGATACAGAACCACAAATAATAAAGTATTGTTTGGTCAAAATGTAGTGAACCTGGCGCATGAAGGTTTTCTCAGGGTGAACGATTTGGTGACGGTGACTTGATGGAAGAAGTCAGAAGTCAGAGGGCAGATGTCAGAAAGCCTGTATCCCTAATTTCTCACTTCTCACTTCTGTCTTCTGTCTTCTGTCTTCTGACCTCTGACCTCTGTCCTCTGTCCTCTGATATCAGTGCAAAATCTTATACACGAGTTCTTTGATCAATTCTCCGTGATCGACTGAAACATTGTTTACTCCTTTGGATTTTTTATCTGTGTCGCGGATATATCCGATGATGCGCTCTACTTTTTGTGCATTGTATTTCGTAGAGGCATCTTTATAATCATTGAGAGCATATGGACTCATACCGAGTTCAGCAGCTGCATTTTTTTTGTCAGGCAATGAAAGGTACATCGCAAGTTTGGAGTAATGGCCATACAATGATGGCAAAACCATTTGTATCGGATTTGCTTTTGGATTTGCTTCGAAATATTGAATGATTCGGTTTGCTTTCAACACATCTTTTTGTCCAAGAGCTTTTTGCAATTCCCACACATTGTAGTCTTTGCTTATACCAATATTCTCTTCGATTGACTTCGGAGTGATTTCACTTTTTTCAGGAAGGATGATGGCGAGTTTGTTGATCGCATTCACCACTTTGCTGAGATCTGTCCCGAGGTATTCAGCAAGCAATTGTGCCGCTGCGTGATTTATTTTATACCCACGCGATGCCACATATTTCTCAATCCATTCGGCTAATTTGTAATCCCTGATTTTTTCTGAATTGAATACGACCCCATGTTTATCAAGCAGTTTGTATGGCTTTTTTCTTTTGTCGAGGGTTTTGTTTTTATAGGTAAAAACAAGAATGGTGGAAGGCGTAGGATTTTGAATGTAATGAAGCAGTGATTTTATTTCTTCATCTTCATCTTCCTTTTTTCTGCTCTTCCATTCTTTCATGTCCTGAGCTTCTTTGACAATCACTACTTGTCGGTCGCCCATCATCGGATATCCTTTTGAAAGTGAAATCACTTGCTCCATGCTTACATCACGACCATAAACAATGGTCTGACAGAAAGTTTTGCTTGCTTCGTCCAACACCTTGTCTTCCATATAGTCTGTGATGAGATCGATGAAATATGGTTCCTCGCCCATCAGAAAATAGATGGGTTTGAAATTTTTCATTTCCAGTTCGCGTAAGATGCGCAGATGTTCCATTTTAATGTGCTAATTTTTTGATGTGGCAATGTGACAATTTGACGATGTGATGATGTGGCAATGTGATGATGTGATGATGGACTGTCTGGGTTATGTCAAATTTATAACTTACAAATTTATCGAAGGATCAATCAGCAATACTTTCAATCTGTCCATTGTAATTCAATTTGATTACGCATTTGCACATCGTCACATCAACACATTCTCACATCGTCACATTATCACATTGCCACATTAGCAAATTGCCACATTGAAAGAAGATTTATTCCCACTTCAGATGCCTCACCGATTGTCCATCATCGCGAATTTCTTTTAAAGCAGCGATTCCGATTTTAATATGATTGTCGACAAATTCCGAAGAAACTTTCAAATCACTTTCACTTGTTTTTACACCTTGTGGTATCATCGGTTGATCGCTTACCAGGAGCAAAGCCCCGATCGGAATTTTATTGGAAAATCCAACACTGAATAAAGTTGCTGTTTCCATGTCAATCGCCATGGCCCGAATTTTTCTCAGGTATTCTTTGAAGTTGGCATCATGTTCCCATACCCTGCGGTTGGTCGTATACACGGTGCCGGTCCAATAGTCCAATCCGAAATCACGTATAGTAGATGAGACCGCGCGCTGTAGCGTAAACGCAGGCAATGCCGGAACTTCGGCGGGGAAATAGTCATTGCTGGTTCCTTCTCCTCGAATGGCGGCAATAGGAAGTACAAAATCTCCGATCTCATTTTTTTTCTTCAATCCTCCACATTTCCCCAAAAACAATACAGCTTTCGGCATGATGGAACTGAGCAAATCCATGATCGTTGCCGCATTGGCACTACCCATGCTGAAATTGATCATCGTAATGCCATCGGCTGTTGCTGTCGGCATCGCTTTTCCTTTTCCGACAATTTCGACGTTGTGCCACTCAGCGAATTTTTGAAGGTAACCATCAAAATTGGTGAGCAAAATGAATTCACCAAATTCCTCGAGTGGTGTGCCCGTATACCTGGGAAGCCAGTTTTTTACAATTTCTTCTTTTGATTCCATAAATGATTGTTTTTCGGAATTGATTTGCAGTCTATCTTAAGGACCACCGATTATTCCGTCTCAAAGGTATCATTTTGTATGCAAACCCTTGATTTCCCCTATCCGCCTGAAAAAATCAGGAATGAAAACGATCGCATGAGCGTCTTTGATGCGGTGCGACAACGCTGGTTTGTGCTGACTCCCGAAGAATGGGTCCGTCAACATTTGATTCATTATCTTCATCGGGATAAGGAATGTCCACTTTCATTAATGGCAGTGGAAAAAATGTTGCGATACAACGGTATGGTGAGAAGAAGTGATCTTGTAGTCTATTCTGATCAGGCAAAACCTTTGCTGCTTGCTGAATGTAAAGCGCCTGATATTAAAATAAGCAGGGATGTTTTTGATCAGGCTGCCCGATACAATATGACTTTGCGTGTGCCATTTTTAATGGTAACCAACGGCATGGAGCATTTCTGCTGTAGAATAAATTTCGAAAATGCATCGTATGATTTTTTGAAAGAAATTCCTACGTATTCATTCATGAAAGAAGTTTCTGAGGAAAAAAAATAAGCGCAGGAATAAAATCCGCTTACATATCTGATACTTATGAGGATATTTGCGGCCTCAAAAAAATTGAATCATGGTGGAATTGGAAAAAATATTGAGTGTTTCTGGAAAGCCCGGAATCTATAAGTTAATCACTGGCGGCAAGTCCACCATCGTTGTTGAATCGCTCGTTGATGGCAAAAGAATGCCTGTGCAGCCGACACACAAAGTGAGCACATTGAGTGATATCAGCATGTTTACCCATGAGGAGGACGTGCCTTTACGCGAAATTCTCCTGAAAGCAAAAGCAGCATTTGACGGCGGTCCGGCACCTGATCATAAAAGTGAAAGCAAAATTCTACGCGATGCCATGCTACGTATTCTTCCGAATTACGATGCAGAACGCGTTTATGATTCTGACATTCGAAAACTGATTCAGTGGTACAATATCCTTCAGGCGAAGGACATGCTAGAGTTTGCTGAGCCGGTTAAAGAAGAATCCGGTGAAGAGACAGAGAAATAAGAAGTCAGAGATTAGAGGACAGAAAGCGTGAGCACTCATGTCCTTTGACCTCTGACCTCTGACCTCTTACTTCTGATCTCTGACATCTGTCCTCCGACTTCTTATTTCTTCCCAAACGATTTCGCCACTTTTGGATTTTTCGGATCGGAGTAATCATAAAACCCTTCCCCTTTTTTATCCCCGACTTTTCCTGCCATGACCATGTTCACGAGTAAAGGGCATGGTGCATATTTCGGTTGTCCATAACCATCGTGCAATACACGAAGGATCGAAAGGCAAGTATCTAATCCTATAAAATCTGCAAGACGCAATGGCCCCATGGGATGTGCCATTCCGAGTTTCATGATCGTATCTATTTCTTCCACACCGGCTGTGCCCTGATACAATGTCCAGATCGCTTCATTGATCATTGGAATCAGAATCTTATTCGCAACAAATCCCGGATAGTCATTTACTGCAACCGGCACCTTTTCCAGAGAACGCGAGAGTTCAACAATTTCATTGGTAACTTCATCGGATGTGGAATAGCCACGAATGATTTCAATGAGTTTCATGACCGGAACAGGATTCATGAAGTGCATGCCAATGACTTTATCCGGACGTTTAGTCGTTGATGCAATTTTGGTAATGGAAATCGAAGAGGTGTTTGTTGCCAATATGCAATCTGCCGGTGCATGTTCATCGAGCTGAGTGAATATTTTTAATTTGAGTTCAACATTTTCGGTAGCTGCTTCAACAACCAATTCTGCTGTTTTGACACCTGTCGCAAGATCAGTTGTGCATTGAATATTCGATAGCGTTTTTTTTTTCGCTTCTTCAGTAAGTGTTCCTTTTGTGACCTGTCGGTCGAGATTTTTGGTGATGGTCTCGATGGCTTTGTCGAGATTTTCTTGTTTCAAATCTATCAGAGTAACAGCATTACCGAATTGAGCAAAAACATGGGCAATTCCGTTACCCATTTGGCCTGAACCAATAACAGCGATTTTTTTCATACTAGAATTATTGAGCGCGAAAATAGGGAACGGGTAATGGGTAAAGGGTAATTGGTACAGGGTATTTGGTATTGGGAATTGAATTTCCGTTTATTATTAAAAATCGGGAGAACACTTGTGGCATCGTGCCCACCCAATACCCAATACCCAATACCCAATACCCAATACCCAATACCAATACTCATTTCACCACAAATCTGATTGTCGATTGGTTACCATCTTGTCTAATTGACAGAATATAAATTCCAGATGGATAGCTGGAAACATCAAGACTACTCATCGCTGACTGTCCATTCTCCATTCGTTCACCCAAAATATTTCGGATTTCGTAATTGTAAGATCCGAATTTTCCGGGAAGTAGAAATGAAATTTTGTTATGCGCGGGATTCGGCCATGCGCGGGATGTTTCTTTTATGCCGGACTTTTCGACAATTGCGACATTTTCCAACAATTCATATCGGATCTCTTCGATGACATAACGCATCAGAGATTTCTGACCTTCTGTGAACATGTTATAGCACTCGTCCTTTGTGTAATCCATAAAATTTTCAAGCATGTCCGGCTGATCATTCTGAGTTCCGTCATCACAAGTGTTTGCTCCGAAATCACACACATATTGGTCACCACTTCCGCAGATCGGCGTATCATCAATGCCATCTTCTTCGCTGCATATATCGGCAAAAAATTCATCGCCCCAGGTATGTCGCAATCCGAGGTAATGTCCCATTTCATGAGTAAGTGCTCTACCAAGATTGTTGTCGCTTGTATTGTCTTCATCAGCATAAGGATTGTTTCTTCCGACAGTGGTGTAGTGAATTACCACTCCTTCGTTTGAAATATCCGGTGCTTCGCTTCCTGCGGGCCAATTTTCAAGTCCTGCAGGTGGATAGGCATATCCGAATATCTGCGCAGGAAAATTGACCGTGATATTACAAATCCAGATATTAATGTAATGTGAAGGATCCCAGGCATCTTCTCCACCATCAGCAGTGTGTTTTACTTCGTCCAGAGTCATCGTTTGAGAAAAAATATCTACTTCGAAATTTTCACGATCCGTGTAGGTGTGAATAATCCCTGATGTCGGATTGCCTTCCGGATCAACAGTTGCCAATGCAAATTCAATATCCATGTCTGCAGCTACGGGTTGAAAAATTTCTCGGGTATTGATCGCATCTGCATTGAGTCTGCGATAATCTTCATTCAAGACTTCCAGCTGTGATAAAACAACGCTGTCCGGTGTATTTTGATTCTCACTATTGTATAGGACATGGAAAACTACCGGCAAAGTGTAGACACCACCTCCACGATTTTGTCCACTTCTTTTCGATTCTTCTAAAATTGTTTCCTGACGTCTAACGTATTCAGGGTTGTGCAAGTTTTGCATTTTGATAAAATGCTCATAGCCACAAACCAATGTTGGTTTTTGCGCTTGCATCTGTGAAATCAAAATGTGTAATAAACAGAAAATCAAAGAGGTTCTGGTAAGCATGGTTTGGAGGATTTTAGAGAGTAAAAATAAACAATTGTCTAGTTTGCTCAATAAATAAAAGGTTCTCTGTTTTGTGTTCTTATTTTTTTTGAATATCTTCCCCAACCACAATAAGAATGCATACTGAAATGAAATCAGCACTTCTGATAAGCCTGTTGTCGTTACTTTTATTTTCTTCGTCGGCGCAACTTCTCATCAATGAGTTTCAGGTCACCAACTATGAAACACTCATGGATGAAGAGAATGAATTCGGTGACTGGATTGAACTTTTTAATGCAGGATCGCAAAGTGTTTTAGCGAGCGAATATGCATTGAGTGATGATGCAACAGAATTGAATAAATGGCCGATGCCGGATATTACCATTGCGCCGGCGGAACACGTGGTGATTTTCGCCTCGGGTAAAAATCGATTTGGTACACCTGATGTTCCGCAGCATTATGAAATACCGGTTTACCCATGGAATACGTGGAGTTATACCGTTCCATCTGTTGAACCGGATGCTGCCTGGAGATTGCCCGGTTATGATGATTTTTTGTGGGATCAGGCAACAGGTGGAATGGGATTCGGTGATGGCGACGATGCCACGGATATCGGGTGGCCTGCACTCTCGGTTTATTCGCGTACTTCATTTTATCTGGACGATGTTTCCGCAATTGAATTGCTATTCCTTGCAATGGACTACGATGATGCTTTTGTAGCATATCTTAACGGTGTTGAAATTGCACGAGCCAATATTGGTGTTGCCGGAATTCCACCGACATTTCAGGACGTGGCAGATGCTGAACATGAAGCCAATGCTTATCAAAACCTTCCGTTCGATTTTTTTGGATTTACTTCTGAAATGCTGGACGGTGTTTTATTGAACGGAGAAAATGTGTTGTCCATTCAGAATCACAATCTGGATATTTTATCCGATGATTTAACGTGTAATGCACTGTTGATTTTGGGTATGAATAATTTCGTCGTTCAAACGGAAATGGCGCCGGAATGGATTGATTTACCTGCTTCCAACCATCACGCAAATTTTAAATTGAATGTTGGTGAAACACTTTCACTCACTCATATTCCGGAATCGAATTCTGATGTCGTTGTCATACCTGATATGCAGATCGATGATGTTTACCAACGAAGCAGCGACGGAAACATCTCATGGTGTTTTTCTGAGACACCCACACCTGGTTTGGCGAATTCAGATGATTGCCTCATCGGATATGCACAGAAGCCAATATTTGTAACTGAAAGTGGCATGTATGGTGGACCGGTGAATATTGAGATTCTTACAGCAGATATTGGTGCGCAGATTTATTATTCTCTGGATGGTAGTATTCCGGATATCAATGATTATTTGTACAGCGGTCCATTTTTATTGGATACAACAGCAACCGTTTCAGCTGTCAGTGTTCTCGAGAATTATTTGCCATCGGCTGTAGAAAAAAACACATTCATGTTCAACGAATGGGGAGTTTCACTTCCGGTTGTTTCGCTCTCAACCAATCCTGAAAATCTATGGGACCCGGTGACAGGAATTCACGTATTTGGTCCGAACGGTAGTCCTGATATTCCATATTTCGGTGCAAATTTTTGGGAAGATTGGGAACGTGAAGCTTATGTGGAGTATTTTGATGAGGATCACCTGCTTCAAGCGGAAGGATCTGTTGGAGTAAAGATTCATGGTGGCTGGTCGAGGTCGTTTCCGCAGAAAAGTTTTCGTATTCAATGCAAAGACGAATTCGGAATGCAGAGTTTGAATTTTCCTTTTATAGAAGACAAATCTTTTATCACCTCTTATCATGGTTTCAATTTGCGAAACGGAGGGAATGACTATGCTAATTATCGGTTTCATGATGCGCTCATGCAACGCGCATTCAATGGCACGCATGCGGACTACATGGCAT
>JANOVT010000122.1:0-9281 GCA_031417525.1 Flavobacteriales bacterium
TGGCGTTTCGAAGTTCAAAGGGTAGCTGTCCGGTCACTTGGAAGAAGTCAGAGGACAGAGGACAGGGGACAGAGGTCAGAAGTCAGAAGTCAGAGGTCAGAGGGAAGTGGGAAGTGGGACTACTCCTAAAACCATGTCCGATATTTCTGACATAGTTTCATTAGATCCTATATTCAGTTCCTTAAATTGATTATAGAAAAGATGGATTATCATGAGCTATCCCCAGAGTTCTGACCTCTTACTTCTTATTGGTAATAAAATCGAATAAATTTCCATTCCAAATTTTATCGGAAAGCAGTGAGTTCAACTCCATACTTTTGCGGCATGTCGGTTCAAAAAGAAGTCAGGCGCATCACCACCAACACACTTCATGAAATGAAGATGCGTGGTGAGCGAATTTCCATGCTTACCTCCTACGATTACAGTATGGCCAGGCTCGTTGATGGTGCCGGAATTGATGTCATTCTTGTTGGAGATAGCGCCAGCAATGTGATGGCCGGCCACGAAACAACTCTGCCTATTACTCTTGATCAGATGATTTATCATGCTCAAGGTGTTGTGCGCGCAGCGCGCCGTTGCCTTGTTGTGGTCGATCTTCCTTTCGGATCTTATCAAGGGAATAGCAAAGAAGCTTTGAATTCTGCCATTAAAATCATGAAAGAAAGCGGCGCACATGCTGTGAAAATGGAAGGTGGGGAAGAAATTCGCGAAAGCATTACACGCATTCTATCCGCAGGTATTCCGGTGATGGGCCATTTAGGACTTACACCTCAGAGCATTTATAAATTCGGAACGTATCAGGTGAGAGCGAAAGAAGAAGCGGAGGCTGAAAGACTATTGCATGACGCCAAGCTTCTCAATGACTGTGGATGTTTTGCCATCGTCCTTGAAAAAATTCCGGCAATACTTGCCGCAAAAGTGACCGCTTCTGTAGAAGTTCCCACCATCGGAATCGGAGCTGGAAACGATGTAGATGGTCAGGTCCTCGTTGTAAATGACATGCTCGGTTTCACAGAAGATTTTAGTCCGCGATTTTTAAGAAGATATATGAACGCCGGCGACCAGATCAGTGCAGCTGTTGCACAATACGTGAAAGACGTGAAAAGCAGAGATTTCCCCAACGAAAAGGAACAATATTGAATTTTGTATCATCAGCAGCGATGGTTGGTCGCATAGTTTTTAATAAGTAAAAAATGGACGGACAAGAAAAAAGAAGCAGAAGTGTAAAAGACTGGAAAACGGCACCGAAAGAACCTATCGTGATGAGTACGGTGGAAAACCTGAGGGTGCTTTATGAAGATAACCACATCATTGCGATCAATAAACGCAACTCTGACATCATTCAGAGTGATATAAGCGGCGATACAACTCTTTGCGAAACGGTGAAGAGGTATGTTAAATGGAAATTCAATAAACCAGGACTTGCTTTTATAGGAACTGTGCACCGATTGGACAGGCCGGTCAGTGGCATTGTACTTTATGCCAGAACCACCAAAGCGTTGAACAGACTTTCCAACATGTTCAAATACCGCGAAGTACAGAAAACTTATTGGGCGGTAGTCAAAGGAATGCCGGAACCCGCTGAAGGCACGATCATCAATTATTTATGGAAAGACGAAAAACTTAATAAGACTTTTGCTTTTAGCGAAGCCAAAGGAGATCGCAAAGAATCGGAACTCAGTTATAAGGTGATTGGTGCCGGCGATAATTACACTTTTGTGGAAGTGTATCCCAAAACAGGCAGACATCATCAAATCAGAGCGACGCTCGCCAGTCTGGATTGTCCGATCAAAGGCGATATCAAATATGGATCCCGCAGAACCAACGACAATGCGTCTATTCACCTTCATGCGCGCAAGATTGAGTTCATGCATCCGGTGAAAAAAGAACCTATCACCATCATCGCCCCGCCACCGGAAGATCCTTTGTGGGATGAGTTCCTCAAAATCTCGATGGGCATCTGATCTGTATGACAATCTTGCAACAAGGAAGTAATAAGATGTAATCGTTGTGCTTAGTCAATCATCGTAATTCGCAACAGGTCTTTAACTGATTTATAATAGACGCTAAAGCCTTAAATAAACGATATTGTGTGCAGTCGTGTTGAAAACCCACAAGCGCAGAGGCAGAATTCCTTTTGTTAATTACTTTGGGTTGTTAGATTTGCACCGAATATTCAATAAGAACTCAAAAACAACAACAGCATGAAAAAAAACAGCTTCTACATCATCGTAGCTGTATTGTCCAGCTTGATCATTGTGTCATGCAATGGACTGAAAAAAATGGAGAAATACATAGCGGAACTCGGTGCCACTGCATCCCCGAATCCGCTGGAAGTACACGGTGACAGTGTTGAAATCACTATTTCCGGTAAATTCCCTGAGAAGTATTTCGCCAAAAAAGCTAGCGTAGAAGCTACCCCTGTGCTGGTGTACAGCGGTGGTGAAACAAAGTATAAAATGCAAGCTTACCAGGGTGAACAAGCAGCCGGAAACGGCGCTGTGATTCCTTATAAAACAGGTAAAAGCTTCAGCTATACTGATCGCATTGCCTACACTCCAGCCATGGAAACCAGCAAACTTGAACTCCGTATTCACGGCAAACAAGGAAGCAAAGAAGCCGATTTCGCTCCAGTTCCTGTTGCTGACGGTATCATCACGACTCCTTATCTCGTGAAAAATGACGATAAGTGCATGTGGAGCAAAGACAACTTTGTTCGCACCCTTTCTTATACCAACGACAGCACTCAAATCAACTTCGACTACAACTCTTCTACGTTGAAGCCAGCTGAGTTGAAGCAGCAAGATATTTCAAACCTTGCCAACTTCCTCACCTCTGCTGCTGCCAATCCAAAGTTTGTCATCAAAAGAATTGAGTTTATGTCATACGCTTCACCTGAAGGTGAAATGTTGCTGAATGAAAATCTGGCCACTGAGCGTGCTGAAGCCGGTAAAAAAGCATTTAATGACATGGTGAAAAAAGCCAAACTGACCAACACACCTGAGAGCATCTATGTGATGTCGCCTAAAGGTGAAGACTGGGAAGGTTTCCGCTCTGCTATGGAAAAATCAAACATTGAAGACCGTAACATCATCATCAATGTTTTGAAAATGACTTCTGATCTTCAACAGAGAGAGCAGGAAATCAAGAACATCTCTAAGACATATGTTGAAATTCAGAAAGACATCTTCCCAAGTCTGCGTCGTTGCAGAATCCTGGTGAACTACGATATGGAAGGATACAGCGATGCTGAACTGATTCAAGTTGGATCAAGCAATCCTTCTGCTCTTACTTATGAAGAAGCAATGAAAGCAGCTTCATTGATCGAAGACCTTGCTAAAAAAGCTTCTATCTATCAGGCTGCTGCCGGGAAATCAGATGCTGACTACCGCGCAAGTAACAACCTTGGTTGTGTGTACTACATGCAAAACAAAATCGCTGATGCAAACACTCAGTGGAAAAAAGCATACGACATGAAAAAATGTGCTGAAACCAGCAATAACATGGGTATCGTTACTCGTGTAAGTGGTGACAGAAAAGGTGCCGTAACATTCTTCAATGAAGCAGGTGGCTCTAGCGAATCAAGCTACAACAAGGGAATTGTTGACATTATGAATGGTGACTACTCATCTGCAGTAAGCAAAATGGGCAGCTACAAAACTTTCAACTCTTCACTTGCTAAATTGTTGAACAAAGACAATGGTGGTGCTAAAGCTGACATCGATGCAAGCAACGACACTTCTGCACAGGCTGATTACCTCCGCGCTATCATCGCAGCAAGAAGCGGCGACGGTTCTGCAGTTGGAACTAATCTGAAAAGTGCCGTTCAGAAGAACGATACGTTCAAAGACAAAGCAATGAAAGATCTTGAATTCAGAAATCACAAGGATCAGTTGAACTTCTGATCAGAATAATATTCCATTTGGAAAGGCCATCCTCTGGGATGGCCTTTTCTTTTGGTCAAAACAGGGCAAATTCAAGGATTCAAGGATTCAAGGATTCAAACATTCAAGGATTCAAGATCAACTTCGATCATGGGGATTTGAATCTTTAAATTTTTGAATTTTTGAATCAATTCCAAGGATTCAATAATTCAAGGATTCAAGATCAAATCCGATCATGGGGATTTGAATTTTTGAATCTTTAAATTTTTGAATCGATTGAATTTAGAAGCACACGCGACTTGTGTTCGGTCTCCATCCACTCAACTTCCGGCTCGGAATCGTTTGTGATGCCGCCACCGACGAACAATTCAAAATGATCTGTAAAAATCTGCATGCACCGCAGACCGACATAATAATCTGCATCTCCATTCGGATGATCAATACCAATGAGGCCTGTGTATAATCTGCGCTGGTGAGGCTCATGACTTAAAATAAAATCAGTCGCTTCTTTTCGAGGCAATCCACAAACCGCAGGAGTTGGATGCAATACGGCTGCAATTATATCCGTGCCGGCATCCGAGGTAAATGCGATGTCTGTCTTCAGATGTGCAACTGGTCCTGCTGCATAAGCCTTTGGTCCATCAAGCGAAATATCTTTTACTTTCAATCTTTCGGTTTCTTTCAGAATAAAATCTGTGACCAGCTCTTGCTCATACCGAAGTTTTGGACTCCATTCATACTGTCCATCGGCCTGAAAGGGTTGTGTCCCTGCGAGTGAGATGGTGTTGTATTCGTTTTCTTTTTTGGTAAACAACAATTCAGGTGTTGCGCCCATCCAAGCTCCGTATTGATCATGTTGGATGATGAAGACCATTGCGTGTGGATATAAAACAGCAAGTCTTTGCAAAATCAGAGACACACTCTGATCAGCCTTTCTTGATGATCGAATCAATCTGCTGACAACAACTTTATCTAATTTTTTCTGATGGATTTCCGCAACAGCATCAGACACCATGAGGGCATGTTCTGTTCTGGATGTTTCATGCTGCGGAAGTGCTTCTGTGTATTCCTGAAATGGTTGGATAAGAAGCTGCACTCCGTTTTCATCTGTGTACTGACCATTTTCCATCACAGAAAAAAAATGAAACGATCTCGGATGCTCGTCTTTTGCAGGCAATGAAATCGCGGCAAATGGTTCGCCGGCTTTTACAAAGTCATCGATGTGCGATAGGTTAAAACTCATGGTTTTTGTTTCACCATCACACTCAGTCGGCTGATCGCAAGCAATACATTGTTTTCATCCACTATTTCGATATTCCACACATGCATACTTCTGCCCTGATGGATGATGCGCGCCTTGCCTGTTACTACACCTTCTCGTTTGCTTTTGATGTGATTGATGTTGAGCTCTACTCCTACCGCAAGTCCGCCGTCTTTTTCAACAAGAATGTGCGAACCGAAACTACCAAGCGTTTCTGCCAGAGCAGCACTGGCACCGCCGTGAAGCAAACCGTACGGTTGTTTGGTGCGATTGTCCACCGGCATGGTGGCTTCGATGTGGCCCATTTCCACTACGGTGAATTCCATTCCCAGTGCTCCTAGCAGAGTAGTTGCGTTGTGTGCGTTGGCTTTTTTGAGGACTTCCTGCATGGATTTTAATTAACCGCAAAGTTGGGCAAAGTTTTGCGCAAAGTCGCGCGAAGTTTTAGGGCAGTGAAATAGAAGACAGAAGTCAGAGGATGCAGGATGAACTTCGCTTCCGACTTCTGACCTCTGACTTCTGTCTTCTGATAACTGATCGCTACTTCATCACCAACCTCACCGACTCAGTCATTCCAGCTTCATTCGTCACTTTCACAAAATAAATTCCCGATGAAAGTGATGAGCGATCTATGCGCAAAACATTTTTCGCATTGCTCCATGTCTGGATTTTTTCTCCTACCAGATTGATGAGTGTTACTTCATAATTGCCTTGTCCTAATTTCAAAAGCGTTTCCTTTTCCATTGGATTCGGATACAACCAAATCACAGCGTTTGTTTTTTCTTCAATGCCGACAAGGAATACATCTTCGCTGGTCGTAACACATCCAAATTCATTCACTGTATTCACCGTGTACATTCCGGCTGCTGTTGCCGTGTATGTCTGATTATGTTCACCTGCAATCGGTTCATCATTCAGAAACCAATCCCAGAATGTGCCGTCCGGCGCTGTGAGTACCCATCCATTTTCTGAAATATCCGTGCCCGGAATTGGGTGATTGTGTAACACAAATTCTTCTGTGACTTCACACAATGGATTTGTTCTTTCCAGACTTACAACATGGTCTCCTGCAACAACCGATTGATAAATGAAGATGTTTGTTGTGGATGTGATTTCATCATCTACCGACCAAGCATACGTTTCAATGTACTCATCATTCAATTCGTATGAATAAGTAAGTCCTGCGCAGATTTCTTCTTCCGTTGAAAGTGCCTGAATCATATCACAACTGTAAATCGTGTGAAAGGTTGTATTGGTCACGACAGCCTCATTTTGATCAAAGTAAATATTCGCAGTGTTGTGTATCATCGTCTCCTGCGCAATGCCCTGCACAGGCTTGATACGATACACTACATATCCCTGAGAGCCGAGCTGATTGCTTCCGCTATCGGGCAAATCAATGTTGTTGAATACAAATTGAATTCTTCCATCTTCATTTACAATGGTGCTGAATGAATGTGATCCACTTACCGGATAAAATGTCGTCATGTCCAGATTAGCAATTTCAATTTGATCTTCGATCATCACATCTTCTGCCGGCGCATTTCCGGTGTTTTGAAAACGAATGCGGTATTCGATTTCATCATCAGCCAGAATAAAATGTGGATCAGCATAGCCTTCAGGCACAGCTTGTTTGTCATTCGGATCGTAACTGCACACAACAATCGGTGTCAGCGTCCAGTTGTCTTGATAAAACGTATTGCCACTTCCATCTACGAGATTTAAGTCTAATTCAAAAATGAATGCCTGTCCGACATAAGATGCACCAGGACCATTGATGTGTATAGCATAATACACTGCAGTTCCCGGTAGTTGATTCTCGATGTTCCATGTGATTACTCCATCCACAAAAGAATCGTAGGGTTCATAACCATATGCATTCGATGTGGCGAAAAACGGATCAAAAGACATGGTGAAAGTTCCATTCAGCGGCACATTGCCGGTATTCTGAATCCACACTCCCGGATTAAATCCATTTACACATAAAATATTTTGTGACCACATCCAGGTTCCATTGCTGATTTGAGCCATGGATTCATCGGAAGGAACGAGGCCGATTTTTAATCCATTGCATGTTGGTAGAGTGAGTTGAGAAGGTGAATCGGGCGACATAATCCACGATCCGTTTGCATCTGTAAATGTGATCGTATAAACACCAGAAGGCAAATCAGGAATAACAAATGCCCCTTCGGCATTTGGATACACCACCAGATTCAATTCGGTGATGGTAATTATTCCGATGTTGCCAAGTGTCGGTTCATTGAAACTTTCCCATATTCCATTTCCATTCACATCGTGATACACCTGTCCGTTGAAGTCATCGCCGTAAACGCATGAACCATCATCGCACTGTGCATACAAAAAATAATTACAAGCTCCGGCATCTGTACAACCGGAAGTTTCGCATGAATAATCATTGATCAACGCATCCGGATTGTAATTGCAGCCATCCGGATTGGTGCATCCACAGATAGGGTCGATTGCGTCGTTTGATAAAACCGCAAGAATGGAAACTTCAATCTGACTTGTCCATTGCACAGCAACATGAAAATAATAAGTCGTATTTGGTTGAATGGTGATTTCATCGGCAAGATCAAAACAAGAACCAGCATTCATTTCATGGCAATAAACCAATGGCGCCGAATTACAATCTCCACCATTACTCTCATACACTTCAACATTAAATCCCTGATTGATCGCAGATCCCCAATAGGATTGATTGAATCCGAGATTCAGATGAGAAAAATTTTCCGAGTTGATCTGATACCATCCAGACAAATAATAAGTGAAACCTCCGCATGAAGGTGTGTTGAATTCAAGCGAACAAAGTGTATCTGTTTCTACCACACCGCTAGTGAGAGACGTAGAATTGGTACAGGTATTATTTTGTGGTTCGAGTCCCTGTACCACAAATTGTGTTTCCGCCATGCATCCGTTCGCGTCAACAACCGAAACAGTGTACATGCCTTCTACTTCAAAACAAGTCCAATTATTTGGACCAAGAATTTCGCCATTGCTGAGGAGGTATTGATACGGTGCTGAACCACCGGTTGCGATGATGGAAGCACACATACTGCCGCACTGATTGCTTTGCAAATTGACATTCACTGCCAGCGGAGTTGGCGCGGTATATTGAGCGGAACAATATTGACCGATTCCCAGAATCCCACCTATATCGTCTAGCAAAGTGATCGTCAGGCAAGCTTGTCCGAATGCCGGAGTTGAAATCAAATCGACCTGGTATGTCGGAATAGAAGTCAAACTCGGAGCGATTCCGCTTTGGGTTAGTTCTGGTGCAATCACTTGATTGCCCTCGAGATCATTCACCCACGTTTCCCATGTGTATTGTATGGTAGCGTAATTCGGGCAAACAGCCGAACCAAATCCAACAAACACGATTGGATCATTGTAACAACCGGAAGGTTGATTGACAATCGTAACAGCAATATCACATTGTGAAAAAAGGGATTGGGCAAAAAGCACCAAAGCAGCAATTAAGGGTAGAAAAAGTTTCATTTGAAATCGTTTTAGTATGGCTAAGCTATAACAAAGACCAAGTATAGGGATAGACGGTTGCATTTCAGTGGATCTAACTTAAAAGCGTTTGGATACGAGGAGAGATCTCTAATTGGCTGTTATTGATACGTTGGTTCAAGACCACGTCAGAATTGAAAAGCAATAATGGACTTAATGAATGGTTCGACAAGCTCACCATGACATTGCTGGCGAGGTTTTGGAAAAATGGCGGAGCGTTGCGCCGCCATTTTTTCCCCCACACGGAACGAAGCCGTCATGGTGAGCTTGTCGAACCATTCTTCGAATGCCAAACAAATCTTATCTAATCTGTGAACGCTTAACGATTTGGTTTTGTTGGTAAGACTCGGGATGACAATCGCGCGTGTGCTGTAGGATTTTTTGCCCTGTTGGGGCAAAAAATCATCTCACAAACCGATGATTGATGTCTATCGGTGATGCGTTAATAAGGCCGTTAAGCGGCCTCATCCTGATATCCACGTCATTGTCATCCTGAGTGAAGCTGGTAAAATCAAACTGTGAGGGATGACAAGTTTGAAAATGTCCGCTTGGCATTCGAAGAATGGTTCGACAGGCTCACCATGACACTTTCACTCCGTATT
>JANOVT010000123.1:0-3116 GCA_031417525.1 Flavobacteriales bacterium
CAATATTAAAATGTTGCTCACAGAAAGTACAGGCATACAAACGCAGCAAACATCGCAGGTTTCAGGAAGTGCAAGCATACGCATTCAAGGATTAGATGGAAAATACACCCAACTTTTGCAAGACGGTTTCCCTTTGTATTCAGGCTTTGCAAGCGGTTTAAGCATTTTGCAAATTCCACCCCTCAATTTAAAAAGAGTAGAAGTTATTAAAGGCTCTACTTCTACTTTGTATGGTGGTGGTGCGATTGCAGGGCTTATAAATCTTATCACAAAAGAGCCAAACAATAAAAGGGAAATTTCATTTTTAGCAAACATTAATCAAACAAATGCGTTGGATTTGAGCAGCTTTTATTCAGAACACTATAAGAAAACAGGACTTACAATTTACGCTGCCAGCAATTTTCAAAAAGCTTATGATGTAAACAATGATGGTTTTTCAGACATCCCAAAATTCAATCGCTATACCATTAATCCAAAGTTTTTTTATTACCCCACCGATAAAACCACTTTTAGTTTTGGCATAAACGCAGGGTTTGAAAAACGTACAGGCGGCGATATGCAACTAATCAATAACAAAGCAGATGCAACACACTCTTTTTTTGAAACCAACAACAGCAACCGTTACTCCACACAGGCAAAATTTGAAAAGGTATTTTCTAATAAAAATATCTTAACCATCAAAAACAGTATCGGATATTTCAATAGAACAATCTTTCGCCCATCCTACAATTTTGAAGGTCAGCAAGTAGCCACTTTTAGCGAAGCGAATTATTTAATCCCCAAAGAAAAATCTGAATGGAATATCGGAACAAATTTCGTTTCCGACAATTTTAAACAAGTAAACACAATTGCCAATAAATTAGATTATTCCAATTCGGCATTTGGCGTGTTTGCTCAAAATAATTTAAAGGTCAACGAAAAATTTATTGTAGAAAGCGGTTTACGTTTAGATGTTACTAATCGCAAAAATATTTTTGCATTGCCCCGTTTATCATTTCTCTATAAAATAACCGATAAGCTCACATCAAGATTTGGCGGCGGTTTGGGCTACAAAACACCCACTATTTTTTCGGAGGAAACGGAAGAAAAAGCTTTTCAAAATATCAATCCGCTTGATTTTTCAAAAGTTAATCCCGAAAAATCTTATGGTCTAAATGCCGATATAAATTACAGGACAACCATTTTTAATCAAGTCAATGTTTCTTTCAACCAGCTGTTTTTTTATACCATTATCAAAAACCCTTTGATACTTAACCCAGTAACGGCAAGCAATGATTTTGCTTTTCAAAATGCCAACGGAAACATTCAAAGCAAAGGATTTGAAACCAATATCAAACTAAAGTTCAGAGATATTTCCACCTACATAGGCTACACATTTATTGATGCAAGCAGAAATTTCAATAATATTTCCACTCCAAATCCGCTATCAGCAAAAAGCCGCATCAATGCTAACCTGATGTATGAGATGCATGAGAAATTGCGTATTGCTTACGAAGTTTTTTATGTAGGGCAGCAATATTTAACCAATGCTGAAAAAGTTAGAGACTATTGGGTAATGGGTGTATCAGGCGAATACAAGTTCAAACATTTCAGTCTTTTCTTAAACCTTGAAAACTTTTTAGACAGCCGCCAATCCCGTTGGGAAAATTTATATTCAGGCACTATTCAAAACCCACAGTTTAGAGAAGTGTACACACCTACAGACGGTATTATTTTCAATGGTGGTTTTAAATTGCAGCTATAACAAAAAAAATCTGTCTAAATTTATTTTTTAAACAATTAAAAACCTTCTAACATGCCAAGCACATCAGAAACAGGACACGCCAAAAACGTAGCAAACTTTGATAATCTAATTTCCTTTTGCAATGGATATGGAGCAAGTTATAATCCATCAAAAGATGCGCTCACTCTCCCCAAGCTCAAAGACCTTCAGAAACAGGCGAAAGACAGTTTGCAACAAGCCAAAACCAACAAAACAACTTTCGACAATGCTACCAATGCAAGGCAGTTGACGTTTAAAGAATTAAAGCCATTAGCTACTAAAGTTATAAACGCTTTAGCCGTATCAGGTGCAACCGATTTAGTAATTGCCGATGCTAAAACTATCAATCGTAAAATACAAGGTGCAAAAGCAAATGAAGGAGCAAAAAAAGCTGCTGCACCATCCACAGGCACAACAGCCCCAACCGACAAAACCATTTCCACAAGTCAGCAGAGCTACGATAATTTAATAGACCATTTTACAAAACTCATAGAAACCGTAACACAGGAAACCAATTACAAACCCAACGAAACAGAATTAAAAACTGCCACCCTTCAAGCTAAGTTAGACACATTAAAAACTACGGATAGTGACGTGGCAAATGCTTATACAAATTGGAGTAACTCAAGAATAAACCGCAACACAGCTTTATACAATCCCCTAACAGGTTTAGTACAAACAGCGTTGGAAGTAAAGAAATACGTGAAGTCCGTTTTTGGAGCCACCAGCCCCCAATTCAAGCAAGTAAGCGGACTTGAATTTACAAACGTGAAAGACCGCTAATTCTTTGGGAGTAAGGCAGAGTTACACAGACAAAAATTAAAACCTGCCTACCCCACAGCATATTTTCGGACACTACTTTATAATATTGGCTTTAGGACAATCAATATCTGTTTATGGACTTAAAATATTAGCGTACAAGTTGACAATGTTACCGTACAGACAAATACTTTTCGCTTCCAGACTGTCAAAACGACCGTACAGACAAACAATTTCAGGACACAGACAAATAATTGGAGCAACCCGACCGACAAACCCAATGACATGACGACCCTAACAAGCCAACGCACCAAGTCAGGCACATGGTCAGGCGCACAAATCCCACACACAGAAGCTAACCTGCCCAAGAGCCTGCCTTGTCCCACCCGCAGGCAACACCGTAAAACTACAACCAGACCCACATGATAGACCACAGCGAAGACAGGGTATGCGTACAATAACTAAGGTTTCGTTTTGCCCAACGGGCAAGAAATGAAACCGGTGTTGAACGAAACCTTCGGTAGCCGTGTGCCGGGGGTTGTTATGGATTTGTCGGGGTATTGGCTTCGGGTTGCAGGCAGGAGGAGAGCCTGTG
>JANOVT010000124.1:0-13712 GCA_031417525.1 Flavobacteriales bacterium
ACAACACATGATTGATTCAAAATTAGATTTTCTCAAAGCTCAAAAAGATACCAGAGCAATAAGGGCCACTATCAGTTATGAGGTTCTGTTAATTACAATGAGTGATCGCCTTCTATAAAGCAATTATGCAAATGATGCCATTGGCAATACCGGAAATCGCAAGGATAATTAACCATTGCATATTTTTTCTTCTATCCCTTGATCTCTTTGGTTTGGTTATCATGACAAAAATGGAAAAGATGGCGGCCGAGAAAGACAAAATTGCACCAACCAATGGAATGGTAACGGTGAAAAAATATCCGGGAGTAAAGAAAGTGGACAGCAACAGGATGAAGGCGGCCAACTCAGCTTCAGGCCAGGGCTTCCATTTTCGTTTCTTATACTTGGGTTTTAAAAAATTCGCATGAACAACTGTGGTTTCTAACAAACTCTGAGTGGTATTGGTAAGCGCAAGGTTGCCGCCATGACACTGATTTTTAATCATTGTCAATTGTTCGAATACGATATCGACTTTCGTTTTACATGAATCCTGGATCTGTAAAGTGTCATTTTTTACAGGAATAACATCTTGAGCCAATACACGCAAACATGGTGCGTCTTTCTCTATTCGTTTCTCGTTCGCAAAAATCACTTCCTTGTTTACACTGCGTATTCGTTCATGATGGTTGTTTTCCACATACCATCCACGTGTATATTTTCTTTTGATCAAATGAGAGTTGGAGACGACCTGTGAATTATTTCTACATGACATACAACAACAAATACAAATGAATATCAAAACAAAAGATCGCGTCATAGGCCTGTGATAATCCGGATATGAGTAAGTATAATGATGTTTTCAAACCAATACAAGGCTTTATAAAAGCTGGAATATGCGAGCCTTCTATCGATTGAATTCAATGTGTTCTTTTTAATAATGGCACTTCTAATAACCTCTTGAACAAATATACATATACTTAGTTGGTAATGACGGAAGGTATTTCGAATGGGCACAGTTGCAGCAAATTCACTTCCATAATGGAGAATCTATTTTCAACTGAATACCTTCTGAAGAGTTGACAAAAAAGACCCCGCTATTTGCGATTGCGCAACTACTTCACTGTTCACTTTTTGAAAGAGAACTAAAGTGTAAGCTTCCAACCAATGAATAACCAAATGGTGATCAGTCAACTTGCAAGATACTATTGCTACTCACAATTTTTTTTGCAGCAATACAATAGCTTGTGTGATGAGTAGGTCGAAAATCAGATCAACGACACACTAAGTTATATGCGGTTTCTTGGCTCGGGTATGGCCGACAATGTGCCTTATCAAAACGTAGTGTGGCGATTCAAAGAGAGTCTGAAAGAAGTTAGACGAATGGAAAAATTATTTGACCTATTCACTGTCCATCACAGGAAGACGAACATTACCCACAACAGAAAGTCACAACTTCAATGATATATGCATCCGTGTACATTTGTACCTCACTCACCAAAATTCTTAAATACTTAGCGAGGTTATATTATATATCGGGAAGTGACTTGCTCCATGTTCAAGGCTTCTTGATTGCATGGAATTGTTGGCTAAAAGACAACGTCATCTGTAGTCATTGGCTACACTGCGCCGAGCTAGCCATTCGAAAATCAATGGGCTCTACTTTATTGAGAACTTAGCAAACTGAGAATATATAGATTCCAGGCAAAAAAACAGGCCGCCATATTCTGAAGCGGCCTGTTGTAAAAATACTCTATTCTTTATTTAATCGAAAGTCGTTGTGTAGATTTTGTTCCTTCAGGTGAAGTTATTTTCACAAAATAAACGCCTTTACTCAACCAATTGGTTTCAATCACAGAACTACGAGAAGTGTTCAATAATTTTCCACTGATATCATAAATTTCTATAGAATAAACATCGCTGCCTATTCTAACATCGTTTCCTGCACTTACAGGGTTAGGATATATCCGGCCGATGGTTGAATTTTCAATTTGTTCAACGTTCGTAGGAGTTTTATAGAAGAATACATTATCCACATACACGGTGGTATTGCCGGATGGTTGACCAACCAGGATGTACTGTGCAACATGATTTCTATTCACCAGTCCGGTAAAATCATCTAGTGGGAGGTCTAAACTTACCCATTGTTCTTGTGCTGGAGCTGTAATATTGATTTGATGCTCTGTATCATCACCGCCGGCAAATGCAGCATCAGCACCCCAATCAACGATTTTAATTCCAAAAGAGGTGAAGTCAGATGACCAAACATCCAGGTGAATGAAATCCATTGTGGTTGCGTCTATTTGATTTGAAGCCGTTTCAATTCCAACAAAATCTAAGTTAGAATATTTTTTGGTTGGATTGCCTTGAATCGTGATATCTTCTAAAATTCCTGCAGACCAAACAGTGCTCCACGTATCCACAGTAACGTTCGTATAAGCATCACTGAATAAGGATATTACATTCTGTGCCAATTGAATTGGAGTAGGTGCAGGCTCAGCAGGGCCTTCCACAATCACTGAACCGGTGTAGAAAAACATATTGTCCATGAATACGGTATTATTACCTGCTGGCGAAGCAACTAGAATAAATTGAGCAATGTGTTCTTGTGTAGTCAATCCGGTAAATTGAGTCAATGGAATATCCAAACTCACCCATTCTTCCTGAGCTGGTAAAGTAATATTTACTTGATGCTCTACATCGTCGCCACCTTGAAACCCACCATCTGCTCCCCAGTCTACGATTTTTAATCCAACAGAATTAAAATCTGCAGACCATACATCCAAGTGTATATGAGTCATACTTGTGATATCCAGTTGATTCGCGACAGTTTCAATTCCCGCAAAATCAAGATTGGAATATCTTTTTGTAGGATTGCTCTCAATGAGAACATCCGTTAATGTTGCAGCCGACCAACCGGTAAGCCAGGTATCAACGGGAACGTTGGTATAAGCATCGCTGTAAAGTGAAATTACATCAGCCGGATTATTGGTAGGAGTTGGAGCCGCTGTCATTGGTTCCACTGGGAGAGAGCCTGCATTAAAAGTGATGTTGTCGAAGTAAACAATGTTGTCCTGTGTTCTTCCGGCCAGATCAAAGTCCGGAAAAAAAACAATTTGACTCAGCTGTCCTTGATCAATAGGAGGATTCATAAATGCCGAGAAATTGAAGGTGATTTCTTCCCACTGATTGATAAGCGTGTTTGGAACTTTCAGCTCACCTTGTGACCATCCGAGTGGCGATGCCAATTTGATTCCTACATCGCTAATAACAGATTTCCACACCATGACTTTAATCGTCGAGTTTGATGCGTCTAAAACAAATGGACCTAGATCCGCAGCACTGTTCGACTCACATCCTGCCCATGGATTTCCAGTCTGAAGCGCTGTAAATTTCGCCACAGTAGCAGACATATTTCCACCAGAGGCGTCAGGATTTGCGATTATTTCAATCGCCGGATTTGAGTCATTTTCAAAGGGCGTCCATGTCCAGTCGGCGCCGTAGCCTCCCGCTTCAAAATCAATTGGCTGATTTTGCGCAAAGCCAACCAAAACTGCGAGTTGCAAAAAAGTAAAGAGTAATGTTTTTTTCATTTTTTGGAAATTATTAATTGATTGATATATATAATACTGAATGACGAATTTGTTTTCTTTTTTATAAATTCAGATTCATCCAATTTTTAAATGTTAAGAGACAAATTTTAGTTTTTCGGAACTATCCCATATTCCCCAATGTGCACCGACATCTCCTTCTGCACCAACCTTCCATGACTCATCAAAAGAAGAAAAGTAAAACACATCTATCTTTTCTTCTTTCGCCCATAGCTGCGTATCTACAAAGTACCTGAGAGCATGCGTAGTTGAAGGCATAGATTGTTTGATAGCTGTTCCTTGCCCAGGCCATCCTGTTTCTGTGATCACAACAGATTTTCCACCACTGACATTTTTTACACTGTGATACATGTTTTTCATGTGTGATAAAGCGTGTTCGAAATCTGTACCTTCCCAAAACGGATAACAATTGCAGAGAATGATGTCGCAGATATTTACCAAAGCAGGTTTCTGTACGAATTCATAGTACGCATCAATGTATCCTACAGGAACGTTCTTTACGGATGCCTTTACATGACTAATGTAGTGTAAAAGTTCTTCCTCAGTGAGATCTTTTCGATACAATACTTCATTGCCAACACCCGCGATATCAACCAACCCCTGATTGGAAAGTTCAATCAATTTTTCAATTTCTATCTTGTTTTTTTCTTTATCCGACCCAAGCCACGCGCCCACCAACGTTTTCATGCCCATTTCCTTGGCAATTTTGGGTATGAGTTCATTTCCTTCTGTACATGAAAATGATCGCACCCAATTGGAATGTTGATGTAAAACAGTTAGTCTTCTTCGTATTTGTGTTTCCGTTAACACGTCACCCGGTTGTTGTCCATTTTCATATGGACTGAAACAGAATCCATGCACACCATTTTTCAAAATATCAAGAAATAAGGCCACTAACTCACTTTCTGATTTACCAATACTAAGGCTTTCTTCAGTCAGATTTTTGTTTTCAAAATGTAATAGATCCTCTCTGAATGACATGTGTTTAATTTTTTATGATTACAATTCGCCTCTTCGTTCCACCAAGATTGCTTTAATTTCTTTGGCCTTTTGTTCTGTCAGATCGTATTTCCACATAATCCAAATAGCTATCAAAGCAGTAGCGGAGGGAATAATGATATCCGCAAGCCTGAGGTAAAACATGGTGTTACCCTCTTGTATTTCCGCATTTGGCTGGAAGCCGGCAAATTTTAAAACTAAACCACTTAATGCCAGAGCCAATGCCTGTCCCAATTTTATCATCCACCAATATACAGCTCCAAAGGTGCCTTCACGCCTTGGCATGCCATTTTCAAGTTCGTCAAGGTCGCACACATCAGCAGTCATTGACATCATCAATGTGAATAATCCTCCCAGTCCAAATGCCATAAATGGGACTGGTAAAAAAAGCATCCATGGGTTTTCAGGATCGAAACTCCACCATTTCAAAATATATCCGAGGATGGAGATTGCGGTTGAAATCACAAATGCTTTTCGTTTGCCAAACTTGTTTGCCAAATAAGTGATGATTGGTATGATAACAATGGCCGTCATGATGGCACTTGATGTGGCAAACCATGCCGGCAATGTTCCTGCGTCGGCATAACTTCCTTTGTACATATAAAAAACGATGATGAAAAAACTGAACGAGGCGACCAACTGAAATCCATTAAACACCAGGAAAGTTGCTCCACACAATTTCATGAAAGGCTTATTCTTACTCATGTTTTTCATGTCTCGAAGTAGCTTCTTTAAATTTTGAGTAATAGTTCCAAAAGAAATCTCTGCTCGATTTTCGATGTGCGAAGAGTCAATACCAAGACAAAATATTGCAGGTAAAAGTCCCAAAACAATGCATGCAATTCCGACAATGATGGAAAGCTCCCTAACTCCTTCGGCTTGGGTATCATAGATTTTGTCATTTGCTATTAACACCCAAAACCAGGGGACAGCCATCCATGCTATTTGACCGATAACTTGCGAAAAGGCCATTAAGCGGGTTCGTTCCTTGTAATCGCTGGTCATTTCGTATCCCAGACCAATCAATGGGGTAGCGAAAATTGCATTGGTCAGAATAAATAGAATAGAGAATACAAGAAAGTACCAGAAATTATAGGCTGAACCATCCTCCACATTCATTTGCCATTGCACGGCAAATAAAATTCCACATAGAATTGCACCAACGAAAATATAAGGTCTTCTTCGCCCCCATCGAGTATTGGTATTATCAGAAATGAAACCCACTATAGGGTCAATCAGCGCATCAAAGAAGCGAGGAATGGCAGCCAGCAAACCGGCAAGGGCGGGATCGATTCCAAATGCGGTGAGCAAGAAAAATGAAAACACACCCAATGCTCCGGGAAGCAGATTGTTTGCTAAATGACCTGCTCCAAAGGCAACTTTTTGAAGCATTGGAATTTTTGACTGGCCGATAGATTCTTCTGACATATTAGTTGGGCATTTGATTGTTTAGAAACGGATAAAAAACAAGTGTTTGTATGGCTTTGGCAAAGAGTGTAAACTCTACTGTTTTAGATTGAAGCGTTAACTGAATATTCCGCGACGTTTCCTCTGGATTAAAAAGTACCACTACGATACTTCCATCGGGATTTTTTGCCGCAGTCAACTGAGTTTTTTTCGTTGGATTATGGATGCCAATACGAACTGCTCCCGGTCTTATAAACTTACTGAAATGCGCTATGGTGTGATAGAGAGGAGTAAAGTACACTTCGTCCTTCTCCGTATTTACAATCACCGGAGCAATACACCAATTTTTCGCCCAATTGGGTCCGCCGTTTTGATCCAGTATCATATTCCAATCTATCCACCCATTCACATGATTGTTCAGACATCCTATGATATCTCCGGCATAGCGGAAGACGGGCACATATTCCGGGTGCAGATATTTTTTGTCTTCGGGTGCCCACGTCCATCCCCAATCTCTTGCTTTTTTACTCCAATACCATTCGTCATCTTTCCATCGAGGAACTTCCGCATCAATACATGCTTCTGTTTGGATGATTAGTTTATCCGGTGCCTTTTGATGTGTGTATTGCAGTGCTTGAGGAAAGTAATCGTAGGTGCTGGCGTACCAATGCACTGCAATTCCATCATAAAAATCCCGGGCAACTTCATCATCATACATGGCATCTGTCCACGCTTTCATTTCGTCATCTCTGTTTTGATCATATCCCAAAATTTTGATATCAGGACTTGCCTTTTTTAATACAGGGCCCAAGTGATTCTTCACAAACGAATTCATTTCTTCCGGTGAAAAAATCATGCTTTCCCAATTGTTTGCATTGCCGAGTGGTTCGTTTTCGACGGTCAATCCCCAAATTTTTATTCCTTGTTCGTTGTAAGCAAGAATGTATTTGGCGAAAAATTGCGCCCACGTTTGGTAATTTTCCTTCAAAAGTTTTCCGCCTTTCCAATCGTTGTTGTCTTTCATCCAGGGAGGAGCGGTCCAAGGCGACGCAATAATTTTGAATCCATCTTTTGAGACCTTTTGTGCCTCCTTAATCATGGGAATCAGGTCGTCCATATCTTCATGGATGCTGAAGTTTTCCAGATTGTGATCACCTTCAACAGGAGCATAGCAATAATTACCCAAGGAAAAATCACACGAATTGATGTGTGTGCGAGTAAGCGAATAGTTTGCGCCTTCTTCACTGAAATAAGCATCTATGATTAACTGCCTTTTCTCGCTGCTCATTTTACCGAGCAGTTGAGCGGACGCTTCTGTAAAAGCACCTCCAAATCCTTCGATCGTTTGAAATGTTTCATTGGGTTTAAGAACGATCAATTCTGATTCTGAAAAATTTTCATGCAAAGAAATTTCTTGCATTTGATTTCCCGAGGCAGAAGTCACGTACAGTTTAGCCTGATACATTTCTTTTTTTTCACAGCTAACCATGGTCAGAACTAGTTGAATACATAGGATAACATAAAAGATATTTATTCTTGAAACAATCATGTATGTGATCTCAGTGACGTGGCATTATTTGTTCTTTAGTTGGCGGTGCCAAAACACCCCGCATTAAACTATCCAAGTTCCCGTCGTACGTTTTGGTAATTGGTTTTCCATCTCTGGTTAGATTCTTAAACACTCCTTTATCCACTTCGTCCCAAAGCATTTGTTTGGCTTGCGACCGGATGTTAATCAGTCCAAAATGATTTTCCGAACCCTCAGGATTACCTGCATCCTTCCAGGGCTCATCAAATGCTTCGAAGTAAAAACATGTGATACCTTCTTCATTCGACCAATCGCGCATGAGGCGGTAATATCGGGATGATTTATACTCATCTGTTGCTCTTGAACCTTCAGAGCCGTATAGATGATTGGAATGGCTCGCCCAACCTGTTTCTCCAATGTGAACAGGTTTTTCAACTCCAATTGACTTCATATAATTCAACACATTGTTTACTTGATCTTGGGCATACTTCGTTGCACGCAGCATGGCAGCTTCAATTTTTTCTGAATCGGTAGTTGCATGCTCTTCTTCTTTTACAGTCCAGAATTCCGGATTATAATGTGTGTCGTGCATTGGATATGTGTGAACGGATAAATAGTCTACTGCTTTAATTAACTCGTTCAATTCATGCACATGATATTCAGAATCTCCTCCTCCCCATGATGCGAAATTATCTGAACTCGTTATCCATAGATCCGACGGCAGTTCCCCTTTCTTTTTACGATTTTGTAGGTGATTCACCCACTTCAGTATGATGCCAGGATCAACATAATAGGAGGCAGCCCACTTTACCATGGCCTCATTGCCCACGGCAATAATTTTTACGATATCAGAGTAGTGATTTGTAAGATCAATTGCACGTGCTATCTCATCTTCGTTCTTTTCACTTTCTTCATGGTGCTTGGGGTGACTGCTATGCGCATGTTTGCAATCTATCCACGCTCCAAGCATGACATACATTTCAAAATCTGGATTCTCCGTTTTTAACTCACGTATTGCCTGAAGTAAATTTTTGGCTTCGTCGTAGTAAACGTTGTACGTTCTCAAAAGTCTTAGATCAAGTGCAGCAAGAATTTTCAGGTCCTCTTTTAACTCTTCAATGTTAGGCTGGATCTCTCTGCTTTCTTTGCGATATCCTCCAAAACAAATCGCCTGGTATTTCCGATTTCCTAAAATTTCTTTTGCGGTCATTTCTTTTTTTTGTTTTTCCGGCGATCTTGATTGAAAGGCTTGCGTAATAACGAGCACAATCAAGAGTATCACCTTTATCAAATATGGGCAACTGTGAAGGCTATGGTATTTGTGGATTAGGTTCATGCACTTAGACTCTTCTCTTGAATCATGGCATGTATTCGGACTACTTTTCCCGTTCGCCCGAAAATTTCAATACTCACTTTTTTACTTAGAATCAAGTTATCCTGAGTTTCTCTACTCTGATCATTATACTCAATGATCAGTTCTTCCTTGTTTGACAATTCATACACCACAGGAATTTGACAATAGCTGAATGCCAGCATTCCTGTATCGAGTCTTATTCCATTCTTGGTTCCATTTATATCTATGAATTCCGACGTGATCGGTGCAGCAACAAAATCACCTTTTTTCAACATCGCCGGAACAAAACTTATTTGTCCATTCTGAATCCGTATTCCGAGTTCTGCCAATCTCACAAGTATATCTTCTTTCACTTGTCCCGTCATGCCCGGTTGCTGCGCTCCCCGGTGCATAGGAGTGTGGGAATAAGCATCTGTTGGAAAAGCGCCGTAATGCATCGGTGATTTGTGCACGCCTATTCCTTCTCCTATTTCGCTAAATTGTGAAAGAAGTTTATTGAGGGTAAGAACAGGGGTGTTTTTTTGAATAGCTTGTGAGCAAACCTCCTCCACTGCAAGATACAATTTGGAAACCATGTGCCAATAAATAGACCCCAGTCCTTCATACGCGAAAAATGTTCCTGATCTTCCCGTGAATGATTTGTGATTAAATACCTGTTCGAAAATTTCCAACACTAATTTTTGCTCCTTCTCTACCAATGCCGAGTAATGTGTCGTTCTTAAATCATCCAATGCGTGCTTTAAATCTTCAGCGTTATGAAAATTTCCATTGAAATGATAGTTGCCATTCACATCTTTAACAATGACACTTCTATCGCCGTCATCTGCGAGTGTTCGAAGTAACGTGGATTTTAGAGCAGCACCCGATGGAATTGCATTCTTCTCCAAAAAGCCAGGTAATTCTTTGTTTGGATATAGCAAATAACTGTTTTGTTCTTCTCTATACAAACTACTATGCCTGAGTGAGTCTAGCAAAACAACAACTTCTTCAACTTCCAGCAGTCCGGAACTGATGGCTGCTACTTGACCTTCGAGCATTTCACTCAAGTGCCCGATTTCAAATCGATCATTATAAAGCGTAAGTAAATTATATGCATTATAGAGTTTGTTAGGTCGAACATTGATCTTGATAGCTTGATCAAAATAGGTATTGGCAAGCTTTGTATATTGTTGAATTTTGCCGAATTCGATATTGCTTTTTTGTCCACTGAAACCGTGTACATATATTTTTTCGCGATAGTCACTTCCGGCCAATCCCAGCGCATCTGCCATCTTTTTACGCTGGAAATTGTCAAAACCATTTGACAAATGCACTTCGTTTGATTTTAGTGTATTTAGTACCTCTTCGAAAAAATGAAATAATTCGGTAGAAACGGGGATTTGTTTATTGGAATTTTCAGCCAATAAATCATTCATGAAGTTTAGAAATCTTCGCAAGTAACAAAGTGTCACCATAGAAATGCCATTGCCGACGAGCGCATTATTGGCATCATTCCATTCAGGTCGTTGGGTGTTCATCCAAATACCGGCTTCAGGTATGAAGTTGCTCGTTTTGGAAAGCACACTGGCCAGAATCTTTTCTATGAAATTTACTTTATAAATTTCTGCATTGCGGCTGCCCAACAAGGCACCATCTGAACCAAGTTGTTCAATTTTTTTACGAATACTCCGGTCGCCTTCTTCATCAAATTCGATGGTATTTTTAGCATCCTTTAGTAGTTCGGAATATGGCTTGATGCGATAGGGAACATTGGCATACACAAAATACTCTTTATCGAAAAGTGATGCTAGTAACTTATCATCTTTTTGTTGGGCAAACTCAAGAAATTTGAGCAAATAAATTATTTGATGGTCTCCCCAATAACCAATATATGACCAAGGATTGTCTGGCTCAATAGTTTCCCAATCGAAGCCGGCTTTTGTTACTCTGTATGGATTGTATCCATCAAATGTGGATGCATTGAGAAATTTGAAGATCATGCCCTCAACAAATTCCGGATATGAATGGGCTAATGCCTCCCAATTCTGGAAGATGTCCCGCCAATTGCCTTCATAATCCAAAATTTTGGAGCCATTTATTTCATTGTGTGTGTTAATGGTGAATTTATTCCATGGTCGACTAGGGTCACCATGTCTGCGACTAAATCGAAGTGGCAGGTATTCTTTTGTAAGTCGAATGAGATCAGGATTACCAATTGCGTTCAGCTTTTCCTCAAGTTCAATTTTTCCAAATTCTTCCGGCAAGGATTGGAAAAATTCCTTGTGTGCATTGCATAGGTGTTGATTTGCATTTTGTAAGTATTGTCCATAATCCTTTTTTGCGATCATGTAGTTATTGTCGAAAATGCCACCACGCATGATGTTAAATAGGACATTGGAAAAGTGTCTTGCATCCTTTTGCGAATCCGCCGTGTACTGCATTCCATCAGCCGCAGCGATGTCGGCAACAAGATTTTCGGTGCCGTGGTCTACGTCGTTTTGCAACTGTATTGAAATGTCATTTGATTCTACAATCAAAAGAATCAAGGAACTAATTGCGGCATGATCGAGATTGACGTTCGCAATTAACTCCCAGTTGAGAGAGTCATTAGCTATTAAATCAATTGTGGATTGCACAAAGTAAGACCCCTTTTCTCCTTTGATGTCACACTCCGCTTTGATTTTTTTTTGGTTTCTGAAAGCATCGATTTGCAGCGATGATAGCAAATGCAGGTCAGGTTTCAGTCCATTGGACCAAACGATATTTGCTTTTAACGATTCACTTGGCTCAGCTTTGTCTACGATGAACGCACTCAATGAAAAAATGCCCAATCCACTCGTCCTATCCAACTCATTCCGTTTATAGGCGTCTACTAAATTGCTTGTGCTATTTTGCAATGAACTTCCTACGCCATGGGGCATAATATTTTGAAGTCCGTCCAAAAGCACGATCGTGTAATTCTTGTCTGAAAGATTCTTTAGAAAACATTTTTTTACGAATCCGAAAATTTTGCTCGAGTTCCATTCGTAGTTAAAGACAACTTGCAAATCATGGTTGATTTCTTCAAAAATGACCTTATTGCCGCTTTTGTTTTTATAAAGATTCCTACTAATGTAGTACTTGCCTGTATATCGATCAGAAAAAGGTTCCCACACATGTGTGTTGTTCTCAGATGTTATTTGGAAAATGGATTTACTGCCAATAAGCTCAGCAAGTTCCCCTAATTTATCATCGGTGTAATATGGAAATAAAGCATATTCGGCATTTTTCCTTCCGGCCGTTATTCCTCCATTACTCATCAAAAACATCCAGTGATTGGAGTCACTTACGACGTTCATCATGAATGGGCGCATCAAATTGCTATTCTCAATTTTGTAGAAAGATTCGTTACCGATTTCTACTGAGTGTAGTGATACTTTATCTATTAGATGCTCCGCAATATCTGTCATTTGGTTTGTTTGACTCATCAAGAGTGAATGTCTTTGCTAGTAGTGAATATTGTTTATGGTCGATTCTTATATTAATTCACCCGATCATAAACACGAACATAATCTACGACCATTTCTTGCGGAAATGGCGTTTGATTAGTTGGAAATCCGACATAGTTTCCGCCTACCGCAATATTTAAGATGAGAAAGAAAGATTGGTCAAACACCCAATCACCCGGAACATCATCGCGTTCGATGCGCTGGTATAAATATTCATCTACAAAAAAGTCAATTTTTTCCGTATCCCATTCAACTGCGAACAAGTGGAAGTCTGTATCAAACCGTCCATTTTGAAGCGCATATCCTTTGGTGATTGGATTACCGCCGGAATAACCTGGGCCATGAATTGTTCCCTGGATAATGTGCGGTTGTTGTCCGCGAAGTTCCATGATGTCGATCTCACCGCATTGTGGCCATGGTGTTGTTTCAATATTGCTGCCGAGCATCCAGAAGGCTGGCCATATTCCCGGGCCATATGGTGTCTTCAGACTTGCTTCAATGCGTCCATATTTTTGCGCATACAATCCCTGGGTTTTTATTCTTCCCGATGTAAAACTGTTTCCATTGCGAATTGCACGTATAATCAAATTCCCTTTTCCATCGTGCGACACGTTTTCTGCATTGTTTGTGTAGCTCTGAAGTTCTTGATTGCCCCATCCACCTTGCCCTGTGCCCAGATCAAAATTCCAGTTTGATGTTGCAGGCAGTGCAAGTGAATCCGCTTCAAATTCATCGCTCCAAACAAGTTTCCAGTCTCGCGTGGCGAGTTCCTGTGTTTCTTGTTTCTCGCAAGAAATAAATAGTGCCATAGCGGCGAAGGAAAGTAGATATGTCCTTTTTTTCATCTCAAAATTGTTTTTCAAAAAAATCTATTGTCTGAAGTAGATGTTATCTACATAAAAATTGGAAACATTGGTTCCTTCGAAAATGATCTGGGCCAAATTGTTCCTGCTGCTTAATCCAGTAAAGACTGACAAAGGCAGATCCAGACTGATCCATTGTTCTGTCACAAAGCTAGAACTGTTGATTGTGAGCATGTGAGATGAATCATCACCACCACCGAAAGCGGCATCATTTCCAAAATTGACCAATTGCACTTTAAATATCGTTCCAGGCGCGATAGCATTGGGGAAGAAAATATCCATTCTGATATTCGTCATTGCGGAGGCATTCAATGTTGGTTGGCTAAATTGAATACCAACAAAATTGAAGTTGGTATAGTTTAATATATGATTCCCGTTGACTTCAAAATCTTCTGACACTGTATTTTGAAACGGTGCCCAATAGCCATTGTAATATTCAACCGGCTGGTTTGTGTATTGATCACTGAATATGGATAGCACATTCGCCGCCGGATGTGTTGGTATTGG
>JANOVT010000125.1:0-4824 GCA_031417525.1 Flavobacteriales bacterium
TGTGTTGGCTTGCTGGTAGCCATTCCGGTTATTTATCTGGCCATGTACAACGCTTTTGAAGACATCATGGGTACCGGTGAAATCCAAAGCACTGATCAGCTATAATAGCTTTCAATTTCTTTAGAAATAACTTCGTATTCATAACCTTTCGAGAGTAAATACCTCGTCAATTTTATTTTCTTCTGATAGAGCTGCAATCCTTTGTATTGCGGCTCTTTCTTTTTGATGAGTTTGAGAATGGAGGCGCTGGTTTCTTCCTGATCCAAGGTTTTGAGAGCATCCTGAATATTTCTGGCCGAAATCCCTTTTGATTTCAGTTGCATCTCTATTTTTTTACTTCCCCATTGAAAAAAGGCAGCTTTGTCATGAGCAACCGCCGCGGCATAGCGGTTTTCATTCAGCAAATCCAGACTGATCAGTTCGGAAATGAGTGATTCGCGCTCAGCATAAGGGATGAGCCATTGTATGAGTTTATTTCGGACATCCCACTGACATCTCTCAGCCTTGTCGCACCAAGCCATCATCTTCTGACGTGTAATTTCGGGCGGGTATTTTCTGAAAAGTTGAGTCATACGCATCAGCAGAGATGGGCTAAATGTAATGTTTCTATGAATTGCGTGGTAACAGCGGCAGAAGCACTCAGACAAGTAACCATTGCGGACAGAAAACGTTAAAAACCCCTTTTTTACTTCGGATCGGTTTCCTTACTTTTGCGAACCTTTGAAAAATCGGACATTTTGAATTTTCCGAATTATTGAACTCTAGATGAAAAACCAATTGATTGAAAAACTGCGCGAACTGCTTGGTTCGGAAGACATCATGTCGATCCGTGAAGCTGTTCGTGAAATCCGTAATGACTGGAAAGCGGAATCTGCCAAAGAAAGACAGGTACAGATGGAAGCATTTAAAGCTGCAGAGCACGCTGAAGATGTCGAATTTGTGTATGTCCCCGATGAACTGGAGGCCGGCTACCAGGAATTACTGAAGTCTTACGAAGATCGAATTGAAGAGCAGGGAAAAATCCTTGCCGCTGAGCGATTAAAAAACCTGGGACTGAAAGTTGAAATTCTCAATGAATTGGATGCGCTGGTAAAAGATGAGCAAAACATTGCCCGCGCATTTTCTACCCATAAAGCATTAAAAGAAAAGTGGGACACCATCGGTGACGTGCCGGGTGATAAATACCACGATTTGCACGAGAAGTGGCAAAAACTCAATCATGAGTTTTTCTACAATATCAATATCTACAAGTCGCTTCAGGATCATGATCTGAAGATCAATCAGAAAAAGAAGGAAGAAATGATCATCGAAGCCAAAAATCTGGCGGAAGTAACGGTGATCAACGATCTCGAAGTACTTGTAAAGAAGTTCCAGCGTGAATGGATGAATATTGGTCCGTCTCCGAAAGAATCTTACAAGGAACTTGGCGACACGTTTTTCGGTGTTTTGAGAGAAGCACAGAATCGTATTCAGGCCCATTATGATGAGATGCATTCGCACAGTGATGAAAATCTGGCGAAAAAAACAGCTTTGGTTGAAAAGATGAAGGAGATTTTGGGCATGGAGATCACCAATGCTTCAACCTGGAATCGCTGGACAGATGATGTGTTGAAACTTCAGGAGGAGTGGCGCACGATAGGTTGGGCGAGGAAGAAAGACAACGAAGAAGTATGGCAGGAATTCCGTGGATTGTGCGATTTGTTCTTTAGCAAGCGCAATGCCTTCATGGACATCAAACGTTCTGCTTATAAGGACAACAGAGACAAGAAAGAAGCGCTGATAGAAAAAGCGAAAGAGTTGCAGAACAGTGAAGACTGGAAAAATGCAACAGATGCGCTGAAGAAATTGCAGGAGTCGTGGAAGGCGATTGGATCAGCGGATCCTCGCGATGAGCAAAAACTTTGGCAGCGTTTCCGTTCTACCTGCGATCATTTTTTCGGAAGGAAAAAAGAGAATTTTGCGAAGCTGGTGGATGAGCAAGCACAAAATCTTTTGTTGAAAGAAGACATGCTCAAAGAACTCGAAGCATTGGAGATGACGGGCAACAAAGGCTCTGATCTTGCAGCGTTGAAAGCGATCGGCGAACGTTGGCATGTTGTAGGTTATGTTCCGAGAGAGAAAGTGAAAGAGGTGATGGACAAATACAATCAGCTCCTGGATCTGAAATATGGTCAGATCAACGCTGACAGAGAAGAGCGTGAGATGAGCACTTTCCGCAACAGACTTGCGAATATTAAGGACAGCGCTGATGGCGATTTCAAATTGAAGCGTGAAAGATCTTTTATGAAAGAAAAGATTGAGAAGTTGAAACACGAAATCAAGCAATACGAAAACAATATGACCATTTTTACGGGTAAAGGTGCAGAAGCACTTCGTAAGGATATCGAGAAAAAGATAAAAGCAACGGAACGTGAGATTGACGACATCAAGAAAAAGATGGAGTTGCTTAACGTTTGATAGAACGCATGTAAAAAGTAAAACCCATGCCGGAAGGCGTGGGTTTTTTGTTGGCGCGAAAATTTGAGACCATTCCGAAGTATGGAACGGCACATATTCGTGCACGGAATATTGATGTATGCATTTACATATATCATTACATTTGATTGTCGTGACAATAACAAAACATCACTTTCTTCTTTTGGTTATAACAACACCTTACGCTGTGCATTGGATAAGTGAAAGTGCATGGTTGGAGAGTGTGAAATTGTTTAAGGAATGAAAAAGCTTGCGTTTTTGTTCGGTCTTATTGTAAATTCTACGATCTTAATCGGCCAAGATTCGCGACCAGCCACTAAGATGTTTGTGGATTTTACTCCTGTCAGTTTAGCCAGAGGTGAAGCAGTGTCAGAATCAATAGAAAATTCACCTTATGCATACGAGCACACGAATAAATTGACTCAACAAATAGAGTTATCGGTGATACGCGAATTTGAAATACTCGGATTTGGATTTGGCATCAGCACGTATTCTGTGGATCAAAAATTTTCACTCAACTATTTCTTGCCGGAATCAGGTCAAAATAATTCTTCCCATTCGAGCGATTATCATTTTTATAGGCACAGGGTTGGCGTGCACGGATTGCTTTCCATCAATCAGCATGATTTGCATTTGGGTGTTCGATTAGGTGTTTACTCTACTGTTTTACAAAATAAATGTGGGGAGGATGTTGATGTCCAATACGTCTTGCACAATTCGCAACTAGGACAAAAAAATGCAACATTGATTGAGAAATGTTACATAGACGAAAGAGCTTTAGCCATGGCATTAACCGAGTTCGAGATCTTATATCAAATAGTCCCTCGATTTTGGATGGGCGCCAATATTACCTACTCTGTTTGGCGAAATACGGCAGATCGGCGCTTTTTGAAATTTCAACTTTCAGAGGATTTGGAGTGGCATCAAAACAACGAACCAACACCAAAAATCAATGACATACTTGTTGTTGAACCCAATCTACAAGTTGGAATATGTTTGCGGTATGATCTTGTGAAGCACTAGGCTGGAGAAGGATCTTGATTCTTAAGCCGAACAGGATATTGGAGATATTCAACAAGACACAATCCTTACCGACATTTTATGTGCAAGGCTTCGTTCATGTCATTTGTAATTCTAGACCAATCTACTTAACTTTGGGATGTGAGACAGAGAATATACATAGACACCTCCGTCTTTGGCGGATATTTCGATGAAGAGTTTGCGGAACATACTAAAGTTCTTTTTGACAGAATTCGAAATGAAGAGTTCGCCGTCCTATATTCTTCGGTTACTCAAGACGAGCTAACAAATGCACCTGAACAGGTGAAAGCATTGGTAAGAGGTTTGGATTCTGGATTGACCCAATTTCTTGATCTGAGTGAGGAAGCAACAGAATTAGCAAAAGATTACATTTTGGAAAAAGTCGTTGGTCAAACAAGTTTTGCTGATTGTTTGCATATTGCGTTGGCGACAGTCAATCGAGCGGATTTCCTTGTTAGTTGGAACTTTAAGCATATTGTGAATATTCAGCGTATACGAGGATAAAATGCGATCAATATTAAAAAGGGATACAGACAATTAGAAATTCGATCACCGAGAGAATTCAAAAAATATGACGACTCCGAATAATACTGCAGGCAATGATTTTGACGCGGTCAAATTCATGCGTGATCAACGCGATAGATTAAGCTCAATCTTAGCCGAAATGACAACTTCAGAAATTGTTGCGTACTTCAAAAAAATCAAAGAAGAATCAAGCATTAAGCCCAGCACATAGCAACAATACCTACCCCTGAAGTGGCGGTTAAGTGTCCCGATATTTATCGTGATAAGTGATATGTTTGAGTACAACGCTTCGAAGATGCCGGCCGTGAGTAGCTATAAAACGAAAAGTGAAATTGTTTCTGAATCGAAAATGGTTTATCCAAAACAGCAATGGGATCAGATGAAACCCGCTTCAGGTATTATATTAATTCTGTTTTCATTGGAAAAGGTTGGTAGACATCACAAAAGGACATTGAGAAAAAAAGCAAAACGACAGAACGTGAGATTGATGACATCAAGAAAAAGATGGAGTTGCTCAATGTTTAAAAAGCATAATTGAAATGAAAAACCCATTTCGGAAGGCATGGATTTTTTTGTCTACCGCACTACCAACACCCTCTCGGATTGCAACACTCTATTGTCTGCACTCAACTTCAAAAAATAAGTCCCTACAGCTAAACTCCGCACATCAATCACATACGTCGTGTCATCATGTTTGATGGGAAAAGTGCGCATAACTTTTCCGGTTTCATCCAGACAAGAAAGTTCAAGTTTCTGACTTAAAAAATCCAGTTTGGACAAGTA
>JANOVT010000126.1:0-5234 GCA_031417525.1 Flavobacteriales bacterium
CCGAAATTTTTTTGACCTTTGAAAGGGTCAAAAATTTCAGAACAACTTCTCTACTTACACACTTCATGAGATAGTACCGTGAACTACGCAACTAAATCCGAATTTCTGTAGTTTTACACTCAATCACCTGGCTCTTAGCCAAGGAATTGACATCAAACTTAATAACCGAAAATGAGAGTCATGAAAAAGTTCCTTTGTATTCTGCTCTTCGCTTTGTCAATTCAATTAATGAATGCTCAACTCCCGGACGGTTCTCTCGCGCCTAATTTCATTGCTACTGACATCAATGGAAATCAGCATGAGCTCTATGAATACCTGGAACAGGGACATACAGTGGTTCTGGATTTTTTTGCGACATGGTGTATCGGATGCTGGCAGGTGTATTCCGGTCAGTACTATGCAACTGGACCCGATCAACTTGGACCAATGGAATATTTATACCAGGAACAGTCAGTTGAGAATGGCGGGAACATGATACTACTAATGATTGAAGATGATCCCGGGACTGACCTCGGGTGCTTATATGGTGTGCCCATCCCGGGTTGGGCGAATTCAACGATGGGTGATTGGGTAACGGGAAATCCAATAGCGATGATCGACAATGATTCCATAGGAGATGTATTTGGGATCGGGGGTTATACAACGTGGGTGATAATATGCCCCGACGGAACAATTAAATCTACGCAAGTAGATTGTTCTGAGGAACTCAATACCTGCTCAATGGGATTAGTATTGGAGGATATGGCATTGAACACAGATTGCACCACTATTCCGGATATCGGTCCGGATGTTTCTATCATGTCATATGACGGTACATTGATGACCTGCGACCATGCTGATTTCAGCATTAACATTGCTAATGTGGGTAATCAGGTTTTGAACGAAATCAATTTTCATATTGATGGATGTAATCCTCCTATTGATTACCTCTGGCAAGGACAGCTCGAACCTTTTCAAACGGAAGCAGTTGATCTCGGAAGTGCGATTGTGGATGATGATATTATAATCACAGCCATCGATCAGAATGGTGTGACAACAAATGAAACGATCGAACCCCAGGTCATTTACCCGATACCAGGAAGAAGTTATATGGAGATGACGATCCGATTTGACGATGCTCCCGAAGATGTTGGCTTCACTATTGCCAATGCTGCCGGAGATATTTTGATTGATTATCCTGTGGGTTATTTTGCTAACGAAATAACTCAATCTACCACGGTGGTGAATTTTGAATTGCCATCCGGAGATTGTTACGAATTGCGCATGTTCGATGGATATGGCGATGGACTGACTTACTATATGAACAATGGCTTCTATCAACCTGGAACTATTCTCTTTGAATCTACATTGCCAAATGGAATCGGCTTTAGTGAAATATTAGACTATGATGGAAGTTATTCTTATCAGGAAATCGTTAGAAAGTTTTCTGTGTGGGCACCAGATGCGGTTATTGAAAGTAAATCTGGAATTCTTCAGATCTTTCCAAACCCCGCCACTGAGGTAGTTAGAATTTATTCTGATGCTCAGATGAGTAATAACGCTGTACTGATTTTGCAAAATGAATTGGGTCAGGTAGTGTACAATGGATTACTTAAATCACATTTATCAGGTGAGAAAAATTACCTGTTGGATTTGAGTCAATATCAACAAGGTTTGTACATTTTGAGTATTGTTTCGGATAAGGAGAAACTGGTTGGGCACATAGTTAAGCAATAGATTCTCAGTTTACGGGATTGTTTTTTTAAATCCTGCCCGCAGTCATTTGCTGGCTGAACTTCTCACTGCGGACTTTTTACTTCAATCTTTTCATCTCTTCCAACAACGCCAAGGTATTCAAAACTCAGCCAAGGCCACTTACTGTTTCGGATAAAATAAAACAACAATATCAAAAACAGGATTCCGGAAAAAATGTACGAATACCATTGATTCATCGCTGCGTCATCCGGTGTTTCCAGACTACCATATTGCCGATAGAGCATGACAGCCAAGGCATTATGTATGAAATGCGCAAGAATGGATGCCCACAAACTTCCACTCCAGATCACCAGATAACCCAACAATGCTCCCATCAACATGCGTGGAAGAAATCCATAGAATTGGACGTGGATCAAACTAAAAAGTGCTGCTGTGAGCCATACTGCTACATGAATGTTCTTCGTCATTTTGGCTAAAAGCGGTTGCACGATCCCGCGAAAAGTAAGCTCCTCACAAAAAGCTGGTATCACCGCAATGCTCAGAAAAACAACAAACATGGAAAGGCCTGACTCGGGACTGAGCATGATGGTGGTGAGTCGTTCGGCGAGATCTTCCGTTGGCTTGAATACCCGTTCCATCCAAGAGTTTTCCGGGATGAGCCATAGATTGATTTTTGCAGAAAGATCAAAAATGCCATTCGCTAAAAACATCAACACCGGCGCCAGTATCAATAAAATTCCACCGCGGCGCAGCAATAATCCATGAACGTTTTTTCCTCCAAAAACGACAAAGAATGCGAGCACCGGTAAAAGAAAAGTAAAGATCTGGCTGACGTTGTTCATCCATAAAAGCGCACCGGCGTAGGCGGGCGTCGGATTTGAAAGAACCACCGGCAACTGTTCAAGCGGTATGTTGTATACAAACATGGCAACACCCATCGCAGTTACCGAGCCGATACCCATCATTGTCAACAGCAGCGCCATAAAAAGGAGAAACTGTGTTCCCGGATGTAAACCTTTCAGAAGAGCATTCATGTGACAAAGGAAGCAAAGTATCTTTGCGCCCCGTTATACAAATGCCGAAAATTGGTCACATAGAACTTCCGGAATTTCCGTTGCTGCTTGCTCCCATGGAGGATGTGAGTGATCCGCCGTTCCGTATGGTATGCAAAAAACACGGTGCAGACCTGATGTACACTGAGTTTATCAGTAGTGAAGGTCTCATCCGGGATGCTGCCAAAAGCCGGATGAAACTCGATATCTATGAATACGAGCGTCCGATCGGCGTTCAGATCTTCGGAAGTGATATCGAAACCATGGTGAAATGTGCTGAGATCATCGAAGCGACCAATCCGGATCTGCTCGACATCAACTATGGCTGTCCTGTCATGAAAGTGACCTGCAAAGGCGCAGGCGCAGGTATTCTGAAAGATTTGCCGAAAATGGTAAGTATGACCGAAGCTATTGTGAAAGCCACAAAATTACCGGTTACAGTGAAGACCCGACTTGGTTGGGATGATCAAAGTAAAAATGTAGTGGAGGTTGCCGAACGTCTTCAGGACATCGGCATTCAGGCGCTGACGATACATGGCCGCACACGCGTGCAGATGTATAAGGGTGAAGCCGATTGGTCTCTCATAGCGAAGATCAAAGAAAATTCACGGATGAAAATTCCGGTTTTTGGAAATGGGGACATCGATACTCCTGAAAAAGCGCTCGAATACAAAAATCGTTATGGTGTAGATGGTATTATGATTGGCCGCGCAAGTATTGGCTATCCGTGGATCTTTAATGAAATCAAACATTATTTCGCTACCGGCGAAAAACTGCCGGCACCAACCATTCAACAGCGCGCGCAAGCATGCCGCGAACATTTTGAGTTTTCCATCAAGTGGAAAGGCACTGTATTGGGTGTGCTTGAAATGCGCAGACATTATAGCAACTACTTCAAGGGTTTGCCGCACTTCAAGGAAGACCGCATGCAGCTTGTCACAACACATGAGCCTCAGGAAATTCTTTCCAAACTGGATGAGATTGTGAAGAAGTATGATGGGGTGGAGTTTCTTGGCTAGAAGTGAGAAGTGAGAAGTGAGAGAACCCGGGTTCGAAGGTGTGCTCCTCAAATTTGGGGTTAATACCCTAAAAGACAAAAATGGAATGCAACTAGGTTTGATTCATAAAATCAAGCTCATGTTATTGCGAAATTTACTCATCTGTTGTGGACTGTTCATTTCATTTGTTTGTGTCTCACAAAACACCATTTCGGAAGTAGTCGAAACACGGTGGTCGGGTTATCTGAAGGGGTATTATGAAGGATTTGAAGACCCGAACTATTACATGACATTTACTATCAGCGATATGGACTATAACGACGTTGACGACATTTTTACTTGCAGTGTAGTAAATGTGATCAACATTGATTATGTGAGGTATTCTTGCACGGATCACATGACCGGAAAATTTGACGTCGACAACTTCAGTCTGACATTCAACTATTCTTATTCAACCTCAGTTGACCAACTTCCGAATGAATTGTATTGGATTCATAATAACCTTAGCGGAACATTGTTTCGTGATGCCGAGCACGAGGGATATTTTGTGATCGAAGGTTCATCTGATGATAGTAGTTTCAGTATTTGTAATTATCCTGAGTAGCAGTGTGAGAGTGAGTGTGAGATTTGAGAATCTAATCTCACACTAACTCTCACACTTCTTTTGGCCTGTTCAATTTTATCGTCAGAAGTATAAATCGATAGTTGTTGGCAAGGACTCGTCGGCTTTTTGTGCTCTGAACCCCTCTGATCCTCTAATCCTCCCTTGCTCTTTCCCTCCTTGTTCAAAACTTAGCACCGTATGATTTTCATCATCAGATGTAACTTGCCCTCACATTTTGTAACCTGATGAACGTATTAATTCTTGGATCCGGCGGACGTGAACATGCTATGGCATGGAAAGTTGCACAGAGTTCGCTGCTGACCAATCTCTATATAGCTCCCGGAAATGCCGGTACCAACAGAGTCGGCATCAATGTCGATGTTGCTGTGAATGATTTCAAAGCCATTAAAAAATTGGTGATTGAAAAAAACATTCAACTTGTAGTCGTTGGTCCGGAAGGCCCGCTGGTAGAAGGAATCACGGATTTTTTCAATGCAGATAAAGACCTCAAAAAGGTCGGAATTATTGGTCCGGATAAAAAGGCCGCGCAACTGGAAGGCAGTAAAGATTTCGCCAAACAGTTTATGATGAAGTACAATATTCCGACAGCGAAATATGGTTCATTCGAAAAAAAATCACTGAAGGAAGGCCAGCAATACCTCACCACTTTAAAGCCACCTTACGTGCTCAAATCGGACGGTTTGGCTTCTGGTAAAGGTGTTTTGATCATTGAAAATCTTGCTGCGGCTCAGGAAGCGCTGAAAACGTTGCTCGAAGGTCAATTCGGTGAAGCCAGTAAAAAGGTAGTGATCGAAGAATTTCTGAAAGGAGTGGAAATGTCGGTGTTCATCATTACCGATGGTGATTCCTACAAAATTTTGCCGG
>JANOVT010000127.1:0-23108 GCA_031417525.1 Flavobacteriales bacterium
GTCCGACAAATTTTTTATCTTCGCTCATGTTACTTGATGATGTTATAGACCACCAACGTAACACAAAAAGGGCAGGTCCTCGGACCCGCCCTTTATTTCATCAGATTATTTTAGTCGGACAATAATGATTTAATTATGTAAATTCATATCCTGACTTTCCTTCACTCATAAATATTCCGGGAGAACTCATGGTACTTGGTGACGCGCAATCTATCGGCTTCGTTAGTCTGGAAGAAGTTGCTGGCGACATACACATTTCACCGGATGCATCAGGTACATTTTACTTTTTTGATGAAATTCACATGGATTCGTTGCGACAAGTTGGTGGAACATTGTCCATACATGGAACCGATATTGACAATCTCGACTTTCTGGCAAATCTGGAATATGTCGGGGGTATCTTCGATCTTTCTTACAACTTCAATTTATCGAATTGTGAAGTAGAATATCTCTGTCAGCAAATACCAATTGCTCCCGCCATGTTCAACTTTGAACAGAATGCCCCCGGTTGTAATTCTAATGAAGAGGTGATTGCAACATGCGGCGATAGTTATGCACTTGGTGAAGTCTTCTATGATTTGGATTGTGATGGTGTTTATAATAATGCTGATGTGATGGTGCAAAATCCTGTGCTCTTCGACGACTTAAGTCAACCATTAGGATCCTCAAACTATCAAGGAGAATTTTTTGTTTCTTTTCCTGATAACGCAACAACAACAATCACTGTTGGTAATATGCCCGGCTATTCTACCGCGCCTCTGGATTTCACAACAACTGCCATCCCACAGGTATTCGGTAATGTTCAATTCGCAATGTGTCCACAAGCCAATCTTCATGATGTGTCCGTTTCATTGTACACGCCACTTCAGATCAGACCAAACTATTACACCGGATATTATTTCACGGTGCATAATCATGCACCCAACACCGAGCATGTAATCGCAACTTTCACACTTACCGATATGCCCGGAATGACATATGTCAGCAGCTATCCTCAAGGCACTCTAAGCGGCAATACGGTTTCATGGGATATCCCCGTTGTTGCGGGTTTGGGCACGCAGTATTTTTCAATTACCTTGTTGCCTGACATTAATATTCCCATCGGTTCGATGGTCACTTCTGATATACAAGTGGATGTTTTTCCAAATCCATCCGATGACATTTTTTCAACAGACAATCATTTGACATATACACAAACAGTAGTAAACAGCTATGACCCCAATGACATTACTGTAAACATCCCTGCCTATAACCATGACTTACTTTCACAAGATGAAGCCCTTTCTCTCGATTATACCATTCGTTTTCAAAACACTGGAACCGCTGAAGCGATCAATGTTCGTGTACTTGATGACATCGAGTCAGATCTTGACATAAGCAGCTTCGAAATGATAGGATCAAGTCATCCATGCACATTATCTTTCAATGAAAACAATCAGGTAGAATGGTTGTTTGAAGACATTATGCTTCCTGATAGTGCAGCCAACGAAGAAGCAAGTCATGGATATATTCAATACAGAATAAAAACACAACCGAATTTATTGTTGGAAGATGTTGTTGAAAATACCGCAGCGATCTATTTTGATTTCAACGAACCGGTTATTACCAACACAGCGACAACCATTTTTTATGTGTGCCCGGCCACACCAGAACCCATTGCTGATCAAACAATCTGCGAAGGAGAGGTGGTGGCATTTAGCGGCCCGTTGGGTTGGGAGGTTTATGCGTGGACAACAATCGAAGGAGAAATTTCAACCACCAATCAAGTACAAATAATGAGCTTAGCTGCGGGTACCTTAGACATCGCTTTTGATGCGAGCACTGAATATTGTCAATACCACGATGATGTAAATGTCATCGTATTAAGTACACCAGGCTTACCTGTGATTACTCAAACTGGAAATACACTAACCGCGAGCGGAGCAGGATTTTTTCTCTGGACCTTCAACGGTGCAGAGATTGCAATCGGAGAGAACAACATTGAGATGACAGCCTCAGGTTTATATGGCGTGAGTGTTACTAGCAATGGATGTACATCCGGTGCAACAACATCTGAGTTCACTGTAATTGGCATATCGGAAAGCCAATTAGAAAATGGGTTTTCGCTTATGCCGAATCCGATGACACATACAACATTGTTGAAAGTTTCTGGCGACAACATCAAGGATACACAGGTTAGAATTTCAAACGCATTGGGCCAAGTGATGCTCTTGCAAAAGTTGACATCGAACACAATTATGATCACCAATGAAAATCTACCCGAAGGCATTTATTTTGTTTCGCTGATCAGAGAAGGCCAAGCAACCAATGAAACTGTGAAGCTGGTTGTCGGTCATTAGAAAACAAGAGAATTACCCAAATATAAAAAGCATCAATTGATTTATGCAATTAGCGTTTTTTTTTTCGTCTTATAACTAAATGAAACCATTTCAACATGAAAAAATTTCTCTTCTTTCTGTTTGTTGCAGCTTTAACTGGAACAATTCAAAGTCAGGTTTGTGTAATTGATCTAAGCACTCAAACCGCGGTGGATCAATTTATCATCGACAATCCTACATGCACCATTATTGATGGTGACGTTTCTTTAGGTTTAGGAATTGTGGATCCTTTGCAAAATGTTGATGGCTTACAAAACATTACAGAAATTACGGGAATGCTTTCGGTCTTTGGGTCAAATGGATCTGACTTACAAGGATTGAACAATTTAACCTCGGTTACCGCACTGGAAGTGCGTGGGGAATTCGCCAGCAACCAGCTCTCTGCTTTTGTCGAACATTCAAAATGTAGAAAGTATTTTCATTGACGCTTATTATGTCGAAGACTTACATGCTTTTGATGGTATCACAACTTTGGGCTACCTCACCATTGATTTTCAGTTATACATAGAGCAGTTACCCCCACCATCGTTTTACGATGTATTTCCAAATCTTACAGTAGTAAGTGTATATCTGAACATTGGGTATATGGATGATTCTGTTTGTGATACACTTACCGGATTTAACGCGCTCACGAGTGTGGGGACTTTAAACATTGGGTCTACAGGTGGATTCTACACTACCTCGTTTGATGGGTTACACAATTTACAATCAATTGATAGTGCATTGTTCGTTGGCGAGTGGTTCTCAGAGTCTGTTTCGGGTTTTGAAAGCCTTCAAAGTGTGCCTGACTTCACAGCTTGGACATGGGGTTGCACGGGCGATTCGCCTGATTTTGAATCCTTGACCTCAATGAATTCATTGTCGATGTATTGGATAGTTTCAGAGTCATTACCCGATTTCCCTCTATTGACAAATATGAATGGAGATTTGTTTTTTCAAGGTGTTTGTTCCTCTGTTGGCTTCGTCAGTTTGGAAACAGTTGGAGGAAGTTTGACTTTCGGTGTTGATACAGAGGATTGGGAGAATACATCACCCGTTGCGCATCTTGACTCATTGCGATTTGTTGGAGCTGATTTAACCATTAACTACAGTGGGTTGGAAAATCTTTTGTTTCTATCAAACCTAGAATCTGTTGGTGGAACAATTCATTTGACCGATAATCCCGACTTATCCCAATGTGATATTACTTATTTCTGTGAAAATATTCCATTGAGTCCTGCAGCATTTGATATCCATGACAATGGCCCTGGATGCAATTCAGGGGAAGAAGTATTGGCTACATGTGGTGAAAGTTATGCGGAAGGAGAAGTGTTCTACGACTTAGATTGCGATGGCATTTTTAACAATACAGACCTTTATGTTACAAATCCGGTAATCTTCAATGAACTGAAACAGCCGGTGAGCAGCTCGAATTATGATGGACATTATTTTGTCCCATTGCAAGACAATGCAACAACGACGCTCACTGTTGGTGGCGTACCAGGTTTTGATACCTCAGAGCAAACGATTGTTACAACCGGGACAGTAGAAATCTTCAACGAAATCCAATTCGCACTTTGCCCCCAAGCTAATTTTCACAATGTTTCTGTTGCTCAGACTACGCCGGCATCTTTCAGACCTGGCTTTGGTCGCTATTATTATTATACGGCTTTTAATCATGGCCCTCAAGTGGAGGATGTTACTCTCACTCTTACAATGACCAACATGATGGGAGTTACTGCTTCAGCCATCAGTGATGGTGGTGTTTTGGTTGGAAACACCATCACCTGGAACATTTCTGACATTCCCGTTTTTGGGAACATAGGCGTTTCGCTATACTTCTATTTGGAACCTTCAGTTGCACTTGGAACAGTTCTTACCTCAAACATAACGGTTGACATTGTTCCTTCAGGAACTGCAGACAATTATCCTGCGGATAATTCGCTCGCGATGTCATGTGTAGTGATCGGCAGTTTCGATCCCAACGACATTCCTGTAAACATTCCTGCGTACAACCACGATTTGTTGTCTCCTGACGAAGCGCTATCACTCGACTACTCCATCCGTTTTCAAAACACTGGAACCGCTGAAGCGATCAATGTTCGTGTACTTGATGACATCGAGTCAGATCTTGATATAAGCAGCTTCGAAATGATAGGATCAAGTCATCCATGCACATTATCTTTCAATGAAAACAATCAAGTAGAATGGCTCTTCGAAAACATCTTGCTGCCTGATAGCTCATTCAACGAAGAAGAAAGTCATGGTTACATTCAATGCAGAATAAAAACACAACCGAATTTGATGTTGGAAGATGTAGTGGAAAATACAGCAGCGATCTATTTTGACTTTAATGAGCCCGTGATAACGAATACAGCAACAACTGTATTTTATATGTGCCCAACCACGCCAGATCCACTGGCAGATCAAACAATCTGCGAAGGCGAAGTAGTGGCTCTCTCAGGACCTTTGGGCTGGCAGGATTATTCGTGGACCACATTCGAGGGTGAGAGCTCAACAACCAATCAACTTCAGATGATGAATTTAAGTGTTGGTTTTTATGAAATACTTTTTGATGCAACTACTGAATATTGCCAATTCCATGACGATATCCTGATCTCTGTTTTGAGCGTGCCATCTTCTCCAATTATTACACAAGATGGTAATACACTTTCCGCCACAGGAACGGGAACATTCGTTTGGACATTGAATGGCGATATCATAAGCGATTCAGACAATAGCATCGTGATGTCGGAAAGCGGTTTATATGGTGTAACTGTGAGTGAGAATGGTTGTTCCACGACTGAAGTAACTGGCGATTTTATTGCAATTGGAATTGCCAACCAGGAAAAAGAATCAAGCTTCATTCTATCACCCAATCCAATGAAGGAATTCGCTCAACTCAAAGTCAATCATTTTGGAGAAAAGAAAATGCAACTCACTATTACCAATGCCATGGGTGAAATTGTTAGTCAGCTAAATGTGACTTCGGAAAATATGAGAATTCCACGCAACGGAATGGCTCCGGGAGTGTACTTTCTCACGCTCACTGCTCAGGATCATTTGCATACTCAATCGCTAAAACTTTTGGTTGAATAACACCACGAACAGAATGAGAATGAAAACGAGAATGAGGAGAGTGAACTCCGAAGTGAAAAAGTGACTTCAAAAAAAATCTTTGCTCCTAGAAATGTTTTAAAAAGGGATCGATACGAATAGATAAGTAAAACTTCGGATACCTCGCTCCTCATTCTCTTACTCATTCACATTCTGTTTCACTCTCCGAATCTCGGCTCCTCAGCGCATCTCGGCGAGAAATAATATTCTACTGGAGCGAAGCGAGACATGTATTTAACCCAGATTATTCAGTCGGTTTCGCGCATGAGATTCAAAACACCAAAGAAGACGAGCGCTCGCGCAAGTTTCGGGAGCGCAAACGTGGTCACCCCCACGGTGAGCACCCGAAACGAGCAAGTGCGAGTATTCGAAGGTGTTTTGGATCGAAATAGAAATCCGACTGAATAATCTGGGTTTAAGCGAAGTATTTTGTTTCGCGCCGAAATGCGCTGAGGAGCCGAGATTCGGAGAGAAATAACAAACGATACAAGCGAAGCGAGAAACATCAACGTCCTGTTAATCTCCCCAACACGATGTTAAACAAATTCGCGGTTCGTGTAGATGCTTTCTAATTGCATCGTCAAATCACGCCGACATGCGAATCTTTCTCATTGTGTTTTTATTTTTCATTTCAGGAAACGCGCAAACGTTCGCGCAGATCAAACGCTCTTCATTTCCTGTCGTCGTTTATCTGGAAACAGATTCCATCATCGTTCCTCCCGCCTATTTTATGGTGGGGAATCGTTATCACTTTCATGCGAATGAAATAATTGATTCGCTCTATTTCTGTTCATCGTATCAATTCAACATTGAAAAAGAAAGTGAAAACACTTTCGTCATCAGCAAACAGGAAAAAGCTATAGCAGAGTATGAATTCATAACAGAGCTCGAAGTGGCCGCCGTTTGTCGTTCCGGTAAAACAATCGTATTCAAAATTCCTGTAAAATTATTTCCATCAGTGAAGGTGGATTTTCTGACGAACAATTTTGGCACACTAAATCTTCTGGCCGACAGCATCTATGCCGTGCAAAGTTTTAGCTGCAAAGCCCAATGGGATTATCCATCTTACATCACGAGTCCTTACTTCAGATACAGAGGTGTATTCGAAGTAGATGTAATGATCAACAATCAACGTATGTTGGGAACTACCGGATGGTATGACGCAGGAGATCAGACGCGCAACCTGGACCTTATGCCACTGGGTATATGTGCCTTGGTAGAAGTATCTATAAGCGAAAAATCATTGAAGACTTTTATATACGACGGATTTCCTACAGCTTTTCGGCACCACAAAATCGAGTTGTCTCCAAACATGCCGAAGAAAGTATTCATGCGTGTTTCTGAAAATTAAAACCTCAATTGCATCTGTACATAAAATCGATCATCATGTCCTTCCGGCACATCGATTATTTTTTTTCGATACTCGTAATTGATAATCACGCGCAGCTTGTCTTTGGGCTTGCCATAATATAACCCGAAAGTTGTCCGATTGAATTCATCCACTGCTGAATCGTAACGAATCATTGGGCCAGCATTCCACTTTGTTTTGATTGCCAGTTGAGCATGATAACCAAAGGGATCATCATACAAAGTGTCGGCATTCATGTCTACGCCCAAACCGTATTCCGATGCAATGAAAAAATATTTGTGATCTACTTCGAGGTCAACACCCGCACGCCAAAAGTTGACGTACACATCGTCGTTCGGATTTTCGATGCTGTCACCTAAATAACGTAATCCACCATACCCAAAAGATCCACCAAGGTTCACTTCAAGATTGTCCTTTTTATATCGCGCACCCACTCTTCCCCACAATGCCTTTTTGGATTGAAAATCAAGAGGTGTTTTGATGTCGTGTCGGGTGCCGTTGGTAAATGTGATATCGTTTTCAATTCGCCATTGTTTGTTCAATGGTATGTTGCCGAGCAATCCAATACCAATGTCGCGCAGGTTTTCACCACGGGCCACTGCATCCGAATATTCTGCGCGATTCACAGTATAAAGCTCGGTCACCGACATCCTGTTCTCCCAACCGAATTGTGTTTTCTGTTTGCCGACACGCAACTTTTGATTCGGCAAAAACTGAAGATCGATGAATGCATCACGAAGTAGTCCGCCTTGTTCAGGAGATCTCGGATCAATCATGAATTGAAACGATGTAAACTTGTTGATTTTGCCGGAAGCCTGCAGTCTTGCGCGCAGTATTCTAAATCCATCAGGATCACGCAAGGAGTCTCCATTGGTATTAAATTCATTGAGATAGTGCACCTGAATAACACCTGAAATCTCAACGTCATATTTTTTGAGCTTCTTGCCGATGGATTCGGATTTGTCTGAAATCAACGTATCGCCCAATGCCTGTGCTAAACTCGTGTTGGAGATAAATAAGAAGAGCACAATGTTCATCAGCATCTTCCATTGCAAATCATTTGGTTTCATGGGAAAAGATTTGTACGATAGTAGAAATGAAATCTGTAGAAAATTTGAATCCTGTGTTTTCCTTTCGAAGTGTCTGATAAAGCGTATGGACTTGAAACCACAAAAAACGGGCGCCCACATGACGCCCGCTTCCTCCAAAAACATTGTTAGATCTTGTAGTTATGAATGATGAAATTAATCAGTCCTTCTTGTCATCCTTGTCATCGTCGTCATCTTCACCCTTCTCTTCCTTTTCCGTTTCCTTGTAATTCCCTTTCGCATCAAAGATGTAATCCACGTCGCCGCATTCAGCCTCATACATTACCGTTCCGTCCGCATAATCCAATCTGGCAGCTTCTTTAATCTTTTTGCCGGCAGCTCTTTTGGCAAGATCGACAGCAACATTTGCAGGCAATTCTGAAACGGCGATTTCTTTTTCCGTCAAGATGTGTTTACCTGCTGCATTAAAAACCATCGAGGTTTCTTTGCCGTCCTCTGTGTACTCCGCTTCAAAGTTGCCATCCTCCATTTCCCACTCCGGATTTTTGACAGAAGGAGCCTTCGCAGCGAATGCTTGTTTCACTTCATCGGGAACAGTTACTTTTTTCTTATCCTGGGCAGATACGCCATTCGCAATAAGTGCAATCAGGGTCACTAACAATAGTTTCTTTTTCATGTGATATTTTATTAAATGTGAGGACAAAGTTTATTCATGATTCTGTAGAAATTTGGTCGATTCCAAATTCGACAGAAAACACATGATGGCTATTCCGTTTTGCGTAAGTCACCACCCAACCCGCTTGTTTGCAAATGCTTTGCACGATTGCCAATCCAAGACCACTACTCTCAGACGAAACAGAACCCTTGTTGAATCGTTGAAAAAGCTGGTCTGCGCGGAGTGCAACGTCCGATCCGGTATTTGATACTTCCAATCGTCTATTGTTGAGTGAGACTTCAATGCTTCCGTTTTCTACATTGTGCCGGATAGCATTGCTCCATAAATTACTGATCAATATTTCTGCTAGTTCCGGATGAATATCGAGGTTAACTATTTCGTCAATCAAAGAACAAGTGATGTTACGCAGACTCATCAATTCTGAATACTCTTCCGCCTTTTTCTGAATGAGTGCAGAAATTTCAAATTGATTAGTGACTGGAAATTGATCATTCTCGATTTTCGAAAGCAAGAGCAACGATTGGTTGATGCGGTTCAACCGGCTAATGGCGTCTTGCGCGTCAGCAACAAGTTTGTACTGATCATCGCTGAGTGGCAGGCTATTCATGAGCACATCCAACTTTGCGCGCACCACTGCGAGCGGCGTCTGCAGTTCGTGTGATGCGTTTTCTGAAAACTCTTTGAGGTTTTGAAAATCGCGTAACACCTTTTCAGTGAGCGCGCGTATGGAACGATTCAGTAAATTGAATTCGTGAATGTTCGTTGGCTCTGTTTGAATGGGTTTGTCACTCGTAAGATCAAAAGTCTGTGCCGCTTCAAGCGTCGAATAAAATGGTCTCCACAATTGTTTTGAAAGCCACCAATTCAGCGCGGCAAGCAGGATCAATGTACTAATCGAAACAATCGCAAACGTTGTGACGACACTTTCCACCAGGTCTTCACTTTGATAAAGTGGTTTGCTGATGCTTACAGAATAAAATTGACCATTCAGTTGCACAGGAAAAGTAATCATGCGATATTCCTGCATCTCCTCTTCTAAATGATTAAAGAGATTAGCGTCTTTGAGTTGAGTTTCGAAAGCACTTGCTGTAGGACGAACAATCAATTCTTCAGCGTTGAATGAGGAAGCTTCCGGTAATTTTCCACTCATCACAATCATGCGTTCTACCTTGGCTTTCTGCAAAAAAAGATCTTCTGTAAAATCCTCTTCTATATCACTTTTTGTGATGAAATAAAAACACCCACCAGCAAGTAGAAAAAGAAGAAGCGATAAACTCATGTACCAGATGGCTGTGCGCGTGAGAAGTTTCATGTGTCTATGAGTTTATATCCAATGCCATAAATGGAAGTGAATGCGTCAGCAGCGCCAACGGCATGAATTTTCTTTCGTAAATTTTTGATGTGTGAATAAACAAAATCAAATGAGTCGAGCGCGTCTGCTTCATCACCCCAGAGGTGTTCGGCAATCGCTTCCTTGCTAATGACCCGATTTTTATTCGAAACAAAAAACAAGAGCAGAGCGAATTCTTTTTTGGTAAGTCCAAGTTCCTTTTGCTGAAACCACACCTCATGTTGTGATGGAATGATTTTTAAATCACCGACTTGCATTTCAGTGTTGCCCTCAAAATTTCTTCTGCGCTGAAGGGATCGAATACGCGAATTGAGCTCGCTGAGGTGAAATGGTTTGGTGAGGTAATCATCCGCGCCCAAGTCCAATCCGCTGATTTTGTCATCCACGGAATTTTTGGCGGAGATGATAATGATGCCTGCTTGGGGTTGGGATTTTTTAATCGACTTCACAATGTCAAGACCATTTCCATCCGGTAACGATATGTCTATAAGCGCGCAGTCGTAAGTATACAAATCAACTTTTTCTTCTGCTGAAATAAAATTTCTTGCCCATTCGCAGACATATCCTTCCTGTCGGAGATATCCGGAAATAGTTTCTCCGAGCGAGTGTTCGTCTTCTACGAGAAGTATTTTCATGAATGCAATTTCAAGAAAAAGAAAGTGCTGATAAAAGTACGCGGACATTCTGTAGATATTCTGATATTGAATGAATGGCTGTTCAACTACAATTGAAAAACCACAACACTAAAGGCGATGCAATGTCAAAGAGTGATTGATAAGAATCCAGCGTTTGTCATCACTCATCATTTCGTGGGATTTGGTGAATTTCCTTTTCGTTCAAATACGCACTCTCATTTACAATCTCTTGATCCAGATTAAGCGAATCACACCTGTTCGTTGATGCACATCAGCAACGAAACCTAAATCATGAATGAATCTTTGCACCATAATTAAAATAACACCAAATTCATTTTCATGAAAAAGAATCTTTTGATCACACTTACAGCTGTAGCTCTCATCTTCGCTTCTTGCGGAGAAACTAAAACTGAAGCTCCTGCTGCTCCTGCAACACCACTTACCGGAGATGCTAAACTAACCGTTGACGCTGCTGGAAGCAAAGTGACCTGGGAAGGAAATATGACAGGACTGAAAATTTATTCTCACGAGGGAAACATTAATATCAAAGATGGAAATGTGACTTTGAAAGATGGTAAACTCACCGGCGGTGCTTTCACCATTGATATGACCAGCATCAAACCAACTGATGCAAACTATTCTGCGGAAGACAATCACACTGTTGAAAACCTTGTTGGTCACTTAAGCTCACCAGACTTCTTTGATATCGCAAACAATCCTACTGCAACTTTCGCTATCACTTCTGTGGAAGGTTCAAAAGTGAATGGCAATCTTACCATTCGTGGAAAAACAAATCCCGAAACATTAGAACTCGGTACTATCGCATTGGACGGCATGAATGTAAAACTGACAGGTAGTCTAACATTCGACCGTCAGAAATACGGTGTTGCTTTTGCGATGCCAACCAAAGACATGTTGCTTGCGGATAACATCACAATTGGTGTTGATCTGCTCGCTAAAAAATAATCTGGAATCCTGCAAGGAGAAGAGGGGCTGACGAATTTCGTTGGCCCTTTTTTATTGAAGAAGCCAAAGAGCCAAAGGGCGAAATAGGGGTTGGAGAAGTGAGCTGTTATGAACGACATACTTCATTTCCTTTTCCCTATATCCTCTTTCGCTCTTTGGCTGTCATGGCGGCAACGGGCCACGGTACTCAATGCAAGGAATTGCATTCCATGAACATGGCTGATGAATGTTTAAGGTACTTAACACTGCGGCATCAACCACTTGAATCACCAGCTCTGGTTCCTTCATCCAATTTTTCAAACAAGCCTGATCTATGGCCGTGTAATTTGTTGTTGCTTTCGAATAAAGTGAAATCAAATTGTCATGATACGTTCTATCTTTTTTCTCTTCGAAAATCACGCAGTAGATACCGCGTGGCAAGGTGAATTCCACCATTCCCTCCGAATTTGATTTGCTCGTAAATACAAAATGAGAATCATCCGGATTGTTTTTTTCTCCTGAACGCACATAAACCACCTTGTCAGCGACCGGACGAGGATTGTCCAATTCTTTAAGAAGTTCAGCAGGCGGTTGAGCACCTCCGCAATACGACGAAGTTTGGGTCAATTGAATTTTTACGGAATAGGATTTTTCCGCTTGTTCGGCTGTGTTTTGTTTTGTGCCTGTGCAACTAAAAACAAAAACCATCCAAGCAGACAGAACAACGATTCTGTTTCCTTCCGAAAATCTTGACGACATTATTCCTTCACAACACGTATTGATGTGACAAGTGTGTTATCCAAATGTAGTGTAACCAAATACAACCCTGAAGTTATATCCGTCAATTGAATTTGTTTTGTGCCATTGAGATTGACATGTTCAGACCGAACCTGTTGTCCTGTGGATGAAACGATCTTAAGTTGGTAAGTTCCCGTACTCGCATTTCCAATCGAAATATTCAAAACATCATCCGCAGGATTTGGCCAAACAGTCAGCCGGGTGTTTAGCTCTTCATTCAAACCTAAGGTGCCAGCGCATTCCACGGTGCTTTCCGCATTGTCCCATACAAGGGCTCCACCTTCATAAAAACAAGTGAGTACTGGACTGTAGTCCGCCACTTGCCCCAATACCGCATCCATGATTCCGTAATTAGAACCAATGCCTTCGATCCAATATGCAGGCCCCCACGAATCCTGAAAATTTAATTTTTTCCTCTCCGTACCATTGACCATTATCGTTTCTGTACTTGTGATTGTAATCTCCTGCTCGTAGCCAACTCCCCAGGCCATCACAACATCTCCTTGTTCCGCAGAAAAATCATACAGCAGATGTTCTCCCAGGCCGGTCCATACATATACCTTCTCGTCGGTCAAGTGCTCCCTGATGAGCCCAATATTGTACTGATCGCCATCCAGCGTCTGTGCTGTATAAACTTTTTTGTAGGTAACACTCTCAACGATCGAATCACCTTCACAGTGAAGATAAAAATCAAACGCTCCCCAGCCATAGGTAACTCCTCTCCACGTATTATCTTCATTTATCAGCGGATGATACTGGGCATTCATTGCGAAACTCAGGAAGAAAATCACCGAAAGTGTAATAAGCCTTTTCATGGATAGTTGTTTTTTATTAGACATGCAACGAGTTCGTTTCGTTGCCTGGGTTCATCTGTTTCAGGCCCTCTGTACTATCCCAAAACCAACAAATCATGATATGGGCATCATGCAATTCTTCTCCCCGTTTCTTTTTGCGTAAGCATAACATTTCCATTTGACAAGACAAACCTTTCACATCATCCTCAATGAACCGTGAATGCCTGTGGCTTCCTTAGTAAAAATCAGCTCCAAGACAAAAATCATAAATTCATATCATTCATTGTTGGTTCGGTTCATAAGCCTACAGGCGGTATAAAGATAGTGTAGCGCGTCCGTTTTCTTTTTGAATAAAAGTTGCAGCAGTCGTGTTGAAATTATTCCCTCAGGATTCCGCAATGGCCGCTCCTACATAAAATCAATTCAAAAAAATGTCCCCCCATTTATGGGGATTTACTTTAGATAATCTCAAAAGTACATTCGCTGCATACTAAATAACAACACGGACCGAAATGAAAAAACTACTTACACTGGTATTCGCCTTCACCATTGGAACATCATTCTTGACGCGAGCTCAAATCAATGAGGTCGAGAGTAATAATGAGCTTGTCTTGGCCAATGATCTTCCTTTAAACATAATTGTCACGGGACAAACTTGTACCATTATTGATGCTGATTGGTATCGGGTGATTCTGACCGAGGATGGCTTTTTGAAAATTAGAACGTCAACTGCTGGTGAGGGTGATAATCCGAACGCTCCGTTTATATTCACTTTGTTTACTCCTACTAGTAATCCATGGAATTCGTTCTCACCAACTACAGGAGAAAACGGTGTCATGATTGCCGATTCCTCCGGCTGGTGCTGTTTGCATGCCGGCACCTTTTATATTAAAGTTCAAAGAGATTATGCCTTTGAATATTGCTATGACTACAGCTTTTCGTTGGAATTGCTTCCGGCTACTTTTCAGAATGATTTGGAACCTAATTCAACCATCACTGGTGAATTGGTTACCATTGACTACAATACGCCAATAGATGGCCATGTATCATTCATCTCCGATCCACAGAACGCAGGAACAGATTCATATGATTATTTCAAAATAATTCCTCCAAGCAATGGACTGCTTCGAATGTTCGTTGAAAGCGAAGCTCAAAGCACCGGAAGCAATGACATAAAAATTAAGATGCACAACGCGGATGGAAACGAATGGTATCAGCAAACATCCCTGGTAGGTGCCTTTCAATCACCTAACACAGACACGTTGTATTGGGAATGCACGCCAGATGATACGCTCATTCTTTTGGTACTTACAAATAATTTATATGACAGGGGTTATTCATATCGCATCAGATATGATATGATTGCTCCGGTTTTTGGAAATGATGTGGAGCCAAATAATACTTCAGCCACAGCCCAAGTTATTGATCTTGCAATTCCTGCAATGGGCAACCAATACAATTACGGCGACAACTCAGATGATATTTTCAAATTTGTTTTGCCTGATACCGGTTTCTTCAAAGTGCGGATCACTTCTACAACGAACTCTGCTGATGGTTTTTTAGGAACCAAATTACAATTGCTGGATAATAACTATAACTACATCAATCAACTGAATGCACCGATTGGAACTCTCGGTGAGTTAGCGGTGGACTCCTTGACTATGCCCTACCTGGACGCAGATACATTTTACCTCCGGGTGTTTAGCGACTATATCTACGCCGCCTGCCGTTCTTACCTGTTGGAATTTTTCTACAACGATCTTGAAGACAATGTGAATGAATTCACCTTAAGCCATATTGGCATATATCCGAATCCTTCCAATGGCAGATTCATCATGGACACCAGACAAATTTCCGGCGACGGAGTGGTGAGTGTCTTCAATTCAATGGGCGAAGTTGTGATGATGAAAAACATTGTCTTCGGCTCACAAAAGGAACTCGTGTTGAACGATTGCGCTTCGGGAATCTATTTTATAAAAACCACATCCGGCAACAAGAGTAAAACGCAGCGCTTGATTGTTGAGTGATCAACCACAACGGTGAGTAAAGACCTTTAGTCAAAGGACTTTGAGTCAAAGGCCAGCAAATGCTGGCCTTTGACATTTTACCCAATTCGAAAAACTTATATTTGTGTTCTATCGGAAATTTGTGCGTTACCTCATTCATCTCATAGCCTTTCTCCTGCCTCTTCACTTCTGCGCTCAGATGTCGGAGATTGAATTGAAGCATTATTCCGTCTCAGGCGGATTGTCAGACAACCACATTCGTTGTATGTTGGTAGACTCCAAAGGTTTCGTTTGGCTTGGCACAAATGAAGGACTCAATCGCTTTGATGGAAAAGAGTTTCTTGCGATCAAAAGAACAGGAGGTAAGAAATTTTCTCTTTCAGGAAACATGGTTACCGACATCATTGAAGAAAGTGATGGAACACTTTGGATAGCTACCCGCGACGGAGGTATTTGCAACATCAATGTAGAAACAGGAAAGGTCTCTCACCCCAAGCTTGAATATGCCGATGGGGGAGAACAAACCTATGCCCATTGCGTTCTTCTCACAAAATCGGGAGAATTGCTTGTCGGAACAGACAAAGGCATTTATAGAAGCTCGGATAAAATGTCATTCACACTGGTCCCAAAAAGCGGAACAATGGCGTGTTATGATCTCATTGAGTTGAATCAAAAAATTTATGCCGCCGTTAATATTAATTCTGTTTGTGAAATCACCCGTGATTCTTTAAGGCCAATAATGCCCGCCCAAAAAAGAAAATATCCGTTCCCGGCTCATTCCATCAATGATTTTTTTGTGGATCACAACAACACATGTTGGTTTGGTGCGTGGGATAATTTTTTGCATCGTCTGGATCCTGTAAACGATATTTTAATGCATGATGATTTTTTACACAAGCAAATTATTTCTTACAGCGAAGACGAGATAAGATGTATCACAGAGGCGCAGCCAGGAAAATTGTGGATTGCCATGAAATCAAATCAAGTGTATGAGTACTCCATCGAAACAGGTCATTCTGCATTGGTTAAGTTCACGGCCAGAGAAAGCGGCAAACTCCACGGCAAACGCATGAATTTTCTGCATACAGACAAGTTGTTTCGAACGTGGATAGGAACGGATAACGGACTTCATCTTTGGGATCCCCAGAGCTCAAAGTTTAACATCATATCGCTCGAAGATCAATCCGCGGTGAAGGACTTCGCTGAGCAAAACGGAGAACTTTATCTGGCAACGACCGGCGGAGTTTACAAAAGCAGTGAGATTAAATCCCCGGTTGCATTCAATCCTGCTGTTCCGTCCTTAACCGTCTACTCCATCTGCTCTTCAGGCCCTTTGCTCTTTATCGGAACGAATACTACTCTGTTCAAGTTCAACACAACAAATAAAGGTTTGTCGTTGCTGACCAGGGGTAAACAGGCCAACATGGATCCTGCTAACATCGCCTCGTCGCTTTATAATAAAATCAGGTTGATCGACCTCATGGGCTCTAAAATACCGCTGGCGAGTGCCTATGGACATGGAATAATCGCGTTTGAAGTCTCTTCAGGAAAATGGAATCTCATCTCCGTTTATCAGGATGATGTGATAGAAAATCTCATCCAGGACATCTTTCAAGACTCCAAAGGCAGGATATGGATTCTTGGAAGCAACCTCGGTGTTTCCCGACTCGATCTTGTGCGCGAAGCCATTACCAAACAGGTCGTATCAGCGGAACAATTCTTCGATCCTGAGCTCATTGATCTTGTTTTTCAAACCACCTCATTCAACAAAAATCTCCTTAGCAAACAGGTGACTGCTATTTGTGAAAAAAGAGATGGGTCTTTCTGGATCACAACGCAAGGAGCCGGTCTGTTTAGCTTCAATCCTGAAAACGCAAACGAGCCATTCACATCTATTCCCTCTCCTACGCAATCCATGCAAAATCTCGTGATGGACAATGAGGACAACCTTTGGGTCAGCGCTTCCGGTGGGCTGTTAAATTACAATCCAAAAACCAACATTTGGCTGAAGTATGATGAGCGTGACGGCATTCCTCCGGATGGCCTCAGCGGTAGCTTATTCAAAGATTCTCGCGGCTGGATCTGTGCGGGAGGCAATGGTTTTTATCTGCATTTCAATCCTGCCAATAGCATGATCAGCGCAGAAATTCCAACCCCTACGATTACCCATGTATTCGTGATGGATACTCCATCAGATTCACTGCTGGCAGATAGTCAGATTCGTCTTCCCGACGATAAAAATTTTATTTCCATTCATTTCTCGGCCCTCTGCTTTTCCAACCCAACTTCGATTATTTATGAATACCGATTGGATGGTCTGGATGAAAATTGGCGCAACAACGGTAATGACGGCAAGGTTTCCTACAGTGATCTCTCTCCTGGAAATTACGTCTTTCATCTCCGCGCTTTAAACCCTGACGGAACTTCACCCACAAAAGAAACGCTATTGCAATTCACCATTCTCAGCCCCTTTTATCTGCGCTGGTGGTTCTTTGCACTCATCATATTATCGATTGCCTGGTCCGTTGCTGCATTTTTAAAATACAGAAAGAATCAGCGGTTGAAGGTAGATGTAGTAAGAAATAAAATCGCGCGGGATCTACATGATGAAATTGGAAGTGCTCTTGGCAGTATTTCCTTTTTTAGCGAAACAGGGAAGCGCACATTGAATGAGAATAATTCAGAAGGAACGAATCGGGTGCTGGAAAAGATTGGAAGCACTTCACGTGAAATGATTGAAAACATGCATGACATTGTTTGGGCGGTGAATCCGCACAATGATAATTTCAGCCATCTTACTGAACGCATGAAGAGTTACGTTACAGATGTCGCTTCATCCAATGACATTTCCTTGCGCTTTTTATGTGCGAATGAATTATCCGCGACTTCATTTTCGATGACCGAAAGAAAAAACATCTTCCTCATTTTCAAAGAGGCGGTTTACAATAGCTGCAAGTATTCAAAGTGTTCATCCCTTAAGGTAACGTTGGAAAAAAATTCTGTGCATAAACTGATCATGACAATTAGCGATGATGGAATTGGGTTCGACTTACAAAAATCTTCAAGCTCAGGTAATGGGTTGCGCAACATGAAATCGCGGGCTCAAGAAATCAATGCTACCTGTGAGATTCTCACCAAACAGCCCGGAGGAACTTCAGTGAGCATTCGCCTTTAATGCTCCAGGCTTTAGTTGCGATTTTCAGCAGTGAATAGAACACGGGACATCCAAGGCGATCAACCCCCTCAATTGGGGATGCCATGTGCAAAAAATTGTTTCATCTTTGTGCTCCATGTCAATAAAACTAATTCTATTCGACGACAGCAAGCATATCAGAGAATCTCTTTCTCTGCTTTTCAGCACTTACGCCAATTTCGATCTCGCTGGTTCATACGAAACTACGGACCGGGCTGAAGAACTTATCGCGATAGCAAAACCGGATGTAGTATTGATGGATATCGACATGCCGGGAAGAAACGGAATTGATGCCGTTGCTGACATTCACGCAAAATTTCCGGAGCTACCCATTATTATGCTCACTGTTTTTGACGATGCCGATCGCGTTTTTAATTCTTTGCGCAATGGCGCATTGGGTTATTTGCTGAAAAGTTCATCACCAACAAAACTGCTGGATGCTCTACTGGAAATTTCAGAAGGCGGTGCGCCGATGTCACCAAGCATAGCGAAAAAAGTAATGTTGCATCTTCAGGAAGAATCACCTTCGAAGGCTGGCAACTATCAACTCACTGTACGGGAAAAGGAAGTGCTTTCATCACTTGTTGATGGTTTGTCGTATAAGATGATAGCTGACAAACTCGACATTGGATTCGAAACGGTGCGTTCGCACATCAAAAAAATCTATGAAAAGCTTCATGTCCAGACAATGACGGAAGCTGTGTCCAAAACACTGCGCGAAAGATTGTTGTGATTCGTTGTTCTACTTTTTGTTTCTCGCGGAGAATTTCTGAATGAATTTCAAAATTTCACGGAAAACAAATCCGTGAATGTCGGGTTCAAAGTGACACACACTTTGTAAGGTGGATGAAAACGAATCTGAATTCACCAAATGTGTTTTACTCCCAAAAAATGCTTTGAAGTAGACTAAAATTTCTGCGGAATTCTGAAATTCCTTCAGAAATTTTCCGCGAGACACACACTATGAGCGAAGCGAATCAACCCCCCGAAATGGGGATGGATAAAAGAATCATAACGATGAACCTTTGTCCACTCAATTTAATCAAGCCATGAACAAGATTCTACTCACTCCAATTCTTTGCCTTCTTCATCTCGTGCTTTCTGCTACGACTCACACCGTCAGCAATGCAGCGCATTTACCCGCGCAATTTTCTACCATTCAGTCAGCACATGACGCCGCAAGTGCGGGCGATACGCTACTCATTTCCGCAACAGGTATGAGCTATGGTGATCTCACCCTCACAAAACAATTGTCCATCATTGGCAGCACATTCATTCCTGGACTTGCTGCTCAATTGAGCACGGTATATTTTGCAGGAGCGTCTTGTGACGGCACGTTACTGCAATCTATATATCTTGGATCTGTGCAGATTCCAACCGGTATCACACAAACCAATTTCAGTAACCACATCATTCGTAGATGTTATATTTCCAGTATTTATGTGGCCACAGATTCCGGGACCAACGCCAATCACTTTTATAACTGGATTATCGAAGGCTGTGTTTTTTATGCAACAGGTTCCACATGGAATATGAACACTTCCTATGGTTATTCCCGCTTTGAAAATTTTACCTTTAGAAACAATGTATTTAACGGAATACTGCTCGATCTGAAGTATTGTTCATTAAAAAACAATGTTTTTCTGGGCTCAAACCCGGGCGAGTCGTGCGTTGGTGGTTTGGAGTTCTGCACCTTCGCAAACAACATCGTATACGGAAAAGGTGCGGCTGGCGGGCAGAACAATGTGTACAACAACAATGTCACCTTCGGAGCCACGAACAACTCGTTTGATATTCCGGCGAATCCAAGCAATTTTCCTAACAACATTGGTTCAAACAACTTTGAAGGCGTTGACCCGATGTTCATGAATGTCACAGCGAACAGCAACTTCAATCTAAACTCCGATTACAGCTTGCAGGCTGGTTCTCCAGCGATAGGCGCAGGAGACAACGGTCAGGATTGTGGGGTTTATGATGGGTCAGGGATTTTCCGCATGGATGGCGAACCAGACATTCCAGTAGTGAGGTCTGTGACCATACCCGGAGGCAATATCGTTCCTGCACAATCAACTTTCCAGATCACAGTGAACAGTGTTTCTCATCAATAAGACTTTATCATGATTAAAAAATACTGCATAACTCTCGTGATGCTCATCACAGCACTTCATGGATGGAGCCAGAGTGTAGTCTCTGCAGAATACTATTGGGACAATGATCCCGGAATAGGCAGTGCCACATCTTTGAATGTGAATACTCCCGGTTCTTCAATCGATGAAAATTTTACCATATCAACTTCTGGCCTTTCACAAAGCGAGCACCTGTTGTGCATTCGCACGATGAATAATCTGGGTGAATGGTCAACCATTGAAAACAAAAGCGTGCATGTTCACCAATTCACTTCTGCAGAATACTTCTGGGATCAGGATCTGGGGTTGGGCAGCGGAAATGCGCTTGCATTGAACACAACCAACACCGATGTAACGAACAACTACACCATCTCCACCGTGAACGTCCGCGAAGGCTGGCACGTTTTGTACACGCGTGTGAAAGGATTTGAAGATAGCTGGAGCGCCGTTGAAGCGAGTCCTGTTTATATCGAAAACGAGGTCGCGGCCGCAGAATATTTCTGGAATCAAGATCCGGGAGTTGGCAACGGCACAGCATTGGACATTGGCACTGCTTCGTCGGACATAACATTCACCGATGAAGTGACAACTGTTGGTCTTGATACCACGCAGGACTTTCATTACCTTGTTGCAAGGACAATGGCACAAAATGGTGCATGGAGTGTATTAATCGACACACTCATCTACCTCGGTCCGGCAAGTGTGGAAGATTTTGTGGTTGGAAAATTCCACAACATTTTGTATCCAAATCCGGCGCGTTCTTCCACTACCCTCTCATTGTTTTCGGTATCACGTCGCGACATCTACATTTCACTTGAAAATATGACAGGCGAACGCTTGCAACAGGTATACAACGGTCCGGTCAGCGGCCGCAAAGACTTACAACTGGATTTGTCTTCACTCTCAGCAGGCATTTACCTCATGCACTACACCACCGACCATTACGAGTGGACAACGAAGCTTATCGTTGAGTAGTCGTTCTCAACTATCTCTAAAAAAGAACCACCGTATTAAACTGCGGTGGTTTTTTGTTTTATTCGTTTCACTCATTCTTTTATTTCTCGACACTTGGTGGTAAACTGAACTACGAAGAAAGAATATCGGAAATGCGCGGAAATTAAATCTGCAAACAAACGCATTTCTATCCGCTAATATTCGCGAGCCATTATACCTGATAGCGCTTCAAGTCAAAGCACTTTCTGTTGTGATGTAACCATAAAATTCTATCATCCTCAAATCCCAAAAATCGGTGTAATAGACAAAAAGTAGGCTCTTTTGGAGATGTTTCATTCAAGTGGACAAAAAGTAGGCTGAATATTTTCTGTGTTTTGTCATCAATCATTTTTCCCTTTTTAGTTTAGCGCTGTCAAGTAAAACGGAAATGGGCTCTGCTGGAGAGCAACCTATCAGGGATTATCTTGGTGGCTGACGAAAAATGTCAAATTCGAGGGGAAATGCAGCGCAAATCTCCTCGATATTTTTTTGAAGCCTTTATGCCTTAAAAAACTCATCGATGAATTTCATCTTGCGTTTTATAGACAGTCCGTTGTGATTTCGCAATTTATTTTTTAAGTCAGCAAATTGGCCATCGATAGAATTGGTTGTATTGGGCATCATTAGCTCCATATTTTCATACCAAGTGAAGAGCCAGGGCATATTAGTTTTCAGACTGCGGTATGCGCTTCGTAGTTTTTTGTGTACATATCTTTTCTTGCCCTTATCATCCAATCTCTGCTCGTTCAGAAAGACTTGCCACTTGTTGTACCACTCATTCAATGCTCCAACAAAGCTTTCTTTGTCTGTTACCTTTAGAAGTAATACAAGATCCCATAACTCCTTGCTGGCTTGCATTTTTGGCCTTTTTGTCAAATATCTCCTCACAATTGCAACTTGATGAAACTGACAGATTTGAATTGGTATTTCACTCACTAAAGACACCAATCCTCTACGACCATCACAAATTACACTTCTGATTTTAATACCACGCCGAGTAATTTCTTGAATGCCTTTTAAGTAAAGCGTGTTGGTTTCAGTCTTTACATATTGTTTGTACAAAACAGTGCCAGACAAGCTGTCCTTAAAAACCATTACACCGAAATTTCTTCCAAAATATGTCGTGTCCATCAATAAATTTACTTCCGAGGCGAATTCTGTTTGGCGCTCCACAGACGCCTTGTCTATCTTTCTTTGTATAGTCCGGATTGAACATCCATAGTTAGTAGCGAGCTGTGCATAGGTTTGTTTGCCTTCGATATATTGTAACCAGATCAACTCAGAATTCAAACGCTCTCCGCCTCGAAATTGCCGTTTACATTGATAGCATTTATAGAATTGCTGCTTTCCTCTTACACCATTTTTCTTGGTCACTTTTGAGCCACAGAAAACGCAAACTTTTTATTCATAGTATTTCAAATGGCCCAAGATCAACAGGGACAAAGCTTACAGAACAACTCAGCCTACTTTTTGTCTATTAGCCCGTGTTTAAGGTGTGCTTCATTGTCAATTCACCGGTGTAATGGAACGCGAAATTTCGTCTGTAGAGACGCGATTCATCGCGTCTCTTTATTCAACATTGAATTATTTGATCCTGAGACGCGATGAATCGCGTCTCTACCAACGGAACATCGAATACTGTATGGGATTTATTTCTAAGGACTTGTTTGAAATCCTTAACTTAATGACATTGGACTAA
>JANOVT010000128.1:0-2656 GCA_031417525.1 Flavobacteriales bacterium
TCTTGTTCCTTCAATGACTGAATTCCTTGGGCATACATTTGATTCACTGCAAAAACATATGTGCCGATTTTTTTTAATCCCGGATATGTATCCTCTAAGTGTACCCGCAAATCAGCCGTGGTAGCAGTTTCCGGAAGGTCAATTTCCAGTTTCCGCTGACCGATGATGTCCGCAGCAAAGCCAAATGCGAGCAATTTCAACTTCATAGATATCGATAAAGAATGCGTAATGATGCAAAGATGATGAGGATGATGGTGATGATACGCACTGCCTTCTGAGAAAGAATACTGCTGCTCAGCTTGGATCCTACAAATCCTCCTGCGAACACCGCCAGCAACAGCCACAACGCATCAGCTTCCAATCTGTCGCCATGAAAAAAGTACTGCACAAAAAGTCCGGCCACTGAATTCACGAGAATAAAAACAGAACTGGCCGCTGCAATGTGTTTCGCACTACCCCATTGTGAAAGATGCAACAAAGGTGAGAGATAAACACCACCGCCGATACCTGTCAGTCCAGAGAGAAATCCAATCAGCATACTCGCCGGATAAATCCACCACGAAGATTTTTCCGGTTTGAGATTTTCCGCTACGCTGCTCTTTTTAATCAGCATAAAAATGCCTGACAGTAGTAGACAAAATCCCAATGTGATAAAATATGTTTTGGATGTCACGCGCCAGGTGGATGTCCAGATGCAGAAAGGCACACTGCACAGCAACAATATTAAAAGTGGTTTCCAGGCAATCCATTTTTTCAACTGAAAATTGATCGCTCCGGTAGTCGTGACAATGGCGTTGCAACTCAAACCTGTGAAGCGAACAAACGGCACAGAATCAGAAACCTGGCCCAACACAGCCAGATACATACTTCCACCGCCAAAACCAGCCGAACTATAAATCAGCGCAATCAGAAAGAAGAAAATAGCATTGATAATCGTCAAGGCAATGAGGTAGAATTATGTCGCAAATTTGATGGAGAAATGAGAAAATCAATTCAATTGAATTTTTCTTTCAAAACAAAAAAAGGAACAAAATGGAAGTTAAAAACATCACCCAACAAAACCAGCCAACAACAAAAAGCCATACGATGTCGACTGTTTTGCACAAAGCTGCCACACGCGGACATGCAGACCACGGCTGGCTGAAAACCTATCACACCTTTTCATTCGCGAATTATCATGATGATGATCGGATGCACTTCGGAGTGTTGCGCGTGTTGAACGATGACTTTGTTGCCGCCGGCATGGGATTCAATACACATCCACATTCGAATATGGAGATCATCACTATTCCACTCGAAGGTGTGATTGAGCACAAGGACAGCATGGGAAGTCATGGTATCATTACCTCTGGAGAAATTCAGGTGATGAGTGCCGGCACCGGAATCACGCACAGTGAATTCAATCATAGCAAAACAGATGACCTGAGACTGCTGCAGATTTGGGTATTTCCAAATAAAGGAAATGTAACGCCACGTTACGATCAGATGGTACTACCGGCGTCGGAAAGAAACATGATGCAACAAGTGCTTTCGCCGAATGCGGATGATGCAGGTGTGTGGATTCATCAGGATGCGTGGTTTCATCTCGGCAATCTGGATGAGGGAACTACCTTAAAATACGAACTCAAAAAACCGACTAAAAATGGTGTCTATGCGTTTGTGATCGAAGGCGATGTCACCATCAATGGACAGTCGCTGAACAGACGCGATGGATTTGGAATCTGGGATGTGACTGCATTGGAAATCAAAGCAGATTCGGAAGCGAAGTTGTTGTTGATGGAAGTGCCGATGGGTTTGGAGTGAGGGTTCGCTTCGCTCATATTCGACGCGGAGGATACAAAGGGGCAAAGGACGCAGAGATATATTTCTGATCTTTTGATCCTGCTTGAAAAGAATTATGATTATGCTGAAGGTAGAGACGCGATTCATCGCGTCTCTTTTTTTGTTGAATTGTCTTTTTAGAATTGAAGATATACATTGAGTCTTTCAAAGACGCTATTTGTTCTAGGTTCGCTTCGCTCACGTTCGACGCGGAGGACGCAAAGGGGCAAAGGACTCAGTGATAGAGATAATTCTCTGCTGACCAAATGCTTACTGTCGATGCTTACGGCAATGAGTAGAAGTTGATTTTTATTATCGATGTTACAACCAGTCTAACTTGCCCGACTCAAAATGCCTTAGCTAATATTCGTAATAACAAGCACAGATGAAAAAGCGCATAGTAACAGTTTGGACGATATTGTTTATTGGACTTAGCTCCTGTTCGAATGAAAAGAAAAGCCCGAATGACGCAGTTTGTGATTGCCTGGAATCAAAAGGATTGAATTTTTTGACTGAGACTGAAAGAAATGAAGTCTTAACTTGTCTTAAGGATTTAGAAATTGAACTCTCATTAGAAAATCGCAAAACGTGTCAAGTCATTATTGACATTGAACAAAAGTGTCCTACATCATCAAGGAGACTATGGGCTATTTGTAAGCAAATGGATGAAAATTGAATAAGAATGCATCAATTTATTGGACATTTTTGTTCGTCTCAGGTACTATCTCATGAAGTGTGTAAGTAGAGAAGTTGTTCTGAAATTTTTGACCCTTTCAAAGGTCAAAAAAATTTCGGAAACAACTTATCGGTAAATTAACACACATAAATATGAAGA
>JANOVT010000129.1:0-6203 GCA_031417525.1 Flavobacteriales bacterium
AGCAACTCTACACCCCCTGATTATAACCTATTTACGTTCTGCTAAATTTGGTGTACGGACAAGTAGACGCATTTTCATCTATTCCCCAACCAAAACCATATTTGGTTTTAGATTCGTCTTTCAATGTTGCTACTTCAAAAACTGCTTTCATCCCTTCTTGTGTAAGTAATTCATTGGTATATAACGCTCTATCCCATTTTAATAAATCATTAATGGTTGAATTAACCGTTCCGTCTCCAACAATACCATCCAGCCAAATAACTATTTTAGTTTCTTCCAATTCGTCTGGTAAAACATATCTTTTCAAACTATCTGAATAAACATAACCAAAAGCATAATTGTCAATCTTTTTTGGTGATAACCTGCGAGTGTACACAAAAGTATTTTCCATTTTCAACGGTTGAAAAATAGTTTTGTTTAGATAGTCAGCGTATGTCAAACCCGATGCTTTCTCAATTATTGATGCCAATAATGCATAGCCGGTGTTGCTATATTCCCATTGAGTGTTTGGCTCAAATAATATCTTTGGTTGATATTTACTAAATATAGTAATTATGTCTTTGTTAGTAGCAATTTTAGATTTGTCAAACAAACTATCCATTAACTCCATGTAGTCAGGCAGACCTCCAGTATGATTTAATAAGTTTCTAACGGTTATATCCTTATAAAATGAAAGTTCAGGTATGTATTTGTTAAGGTCATCGTCCAAATTCAACTTCCCTTCTTCTTTAAGTATCAGAATAGCCATGGCTGTGAACTGCTTTGAGCAAGATGCTAATTCAAAAATTGAATTTTCGTTCAATTTGTCTTTTGTGATTTCGTTTGCAAAGCCAAAACTATGGCAGTAAATAACTTTCCCATTTTCTGCAATTAGAAAATTTCCATTGATTTTCTCTTTTGAATAAAGAGAATTGAGTAAACTGTCAATTTTTTGAATTCTGTCTTGTCCAAATGCAAGATGTCCAATTAAAAGAAGTCCGATTGTGGTTGCTAATTTCATTTTTTATTTCTTGTTAAAATTATGTGAGGTGTCTCGTAAAATTGCCGCTAATGTGCCTTTGCTTTGAGATGGAGTGGACTTTTAGCACTGAATCTCAAACGTTGCCCTGAACTTCCTATTTGTGACTCAACACCTGCGAAGTGATACTGCCACTCTATATGGAAACACATGTTACCGGCTGCCAGAATGTTCCTACAAAGTCTTGTCGCTTCAAGTTTTCAATTACTTTGTCGAATGATTGATAAGTTCATAAAATGTTTGCTTGTAGGTTTCAGAAATTGGAATTAGCTGGTCTTTGAGTTTAATTCGGTCCCGTTCTATTGATTCAATTTTGTCAAGTGCAACCATATACGATTTATGAACTCTGCAAATAACTGTTGTTGGTATTTCCTTTTCAAAATCTGTGAAGGTTTGGAGTGTCATGATTTTTTTATCTGTGCAATGTATTCTGCGATAATCTCTCATGCCTTCTATAAATAATATTTCACTCAATAAAATTTTCTCCAACCGATATTCTGTTTTCACAAAAATGAATTTCTTGTCATTTGCGGTTTCATTTTTTGCTAAATTACTTTGAGCTCTGTCAACCGCTTGCACAAAGCGTTCAAATGTGTATGGTTTTAAAAGGTAGTCGGTTACTTTCATGTCAAATCCTTTCAAGGCGTATTCGTGGTAAGCTGTCGTAATAATTACTTGACTAGTGATTGCAGATGTTTCTAATAATTGAATGCCTGAAAACTCATCCATGTGGATGTCCAGAAAAATCAAGTCAACTGAATTTGCTTTTAAAAAAGTCAATGCATCAAAAGCATTGTCAAACGCTGAAAGCAAATTAAGAAATGGTAACTTAATGACAAAGCTTTTAACCCGTTCAAGGGCTAAAGGCTCGTCTTCAACTATTATGCAATTTATTCTCATTCTAATAAAGTGTCAGTTCAACTTTGTAGAGTTCGTTATTATTTGTGATTGTCAATGTATGTTTCTCCGGATACATTAATGTTAATCGTTTTTTTATTAACTCACTCCCTAATCCGTTGCCATCTTGTTCCAGTTGTAAGTTTGGGTTGAAACTATTTTCGCATTTGAAAATTATTTTGCTGTTCTGAATGTCAAGATGAATGCTGATGGCATTTTCTGTTTTCTTATTTTCTGCGTGCTTAAAAGCGTTTTCAATAAATGGAATAAAAAGCATGGGCGGTATCAACACATTTGTTGTATCACCTTTGACACTGTAATTTATGTATTGAGGATTAGTTGTTCTTATTTTTTGTAGTTCAATAAACTTTTCAATGTATGTCAACTCTTTAGTCAGCGGAATTTTTTCAGTCTTCGTTTCATACAACATAAACCGCATGATATCTGATAGCTTGTTTAAATACATTGATGCACTTGGAGCATCTTTTGTAATCAGCATATCAATATTATTAATGGTGTTGAATAAAAAATGTGGATTGATTTGCGATTTCAACAATGCCAATTCTGTTTCATAATTTCTTTTATTCAATTCGCCTTTAAGTTTTATGTCTTCAAACCATTTAATAAAACCTTGCATAACTAAACTTGTTGCGCTGTGCACAAGTGAAATAAAAACAATAAAAAACCCCAAAGTAATAATGGTTTCCAATGTCCAATTAATGCCGTAGCCAGTTAATGCAACATACATAATTAGCTGAGTGATAATCGCAGCAAGAAATGCGACCATAACTACTGCAATAATTAGTTGCAGGATTTTCTTCTTCACTAAATACCTCTTGAATAGAAAAAGGTAGCAAGCATAAAATCCAATGATGCCCGGCATTATTACAGAAACAGGTATGGGAGATAAAAAAAAGAAACTAAACGGAATGTGTTTACTACTCTGAAAGGTTGCTAAAATAATGAAGGATACTAATACCCAATAAACCAGCCAGTAGCCGATGTGCAAGAGAATTACGATTGACCTTTTCATTTTTCGATTTGTTTTAAGTGCTAATAATGAGTCAAAAGTAGAATGGTCAATACGATCTTGTATTTGTATTATGCAAAATGGAAAAGTTCGTCTGCAAGTTAGTGGTTAAGTCCTGCATGAGGTCAGCTCGTTTTATGCAGTCAGAACAAAGTTAGCGGTGTCCCCAATGGTTGCTGATTACGTTTTGAAGCTACCAGCATTTGGCGATTTCTGACACTACTTTTCAAATATTTCACTGAACTTTCTTCCCGCACAAATCTTCAACAAACCACTGAACCGCCAATTGCTGGTATATGCATTTTATGCGGTTAAGTGTTCGTTTTCTATACGCAGATGAAACAAATTTCATAGCAGATTTTCGCAAAAGGAACGAGGTAAGTTGCACTTAAAAACTTATGCAAAAAAATGGTTGATACTAATTGTTACTGACAACTATGAACAACTAAGTCTTGTCCCCTTGCCGCGGCCTGTCCCACCAATTGCTTTGACTGCCGATCATTGTCAATCGCAAACCAAAATAGAGCATAAAAACATTTGATGCTTGATTCGAGAGACCGATGATATTGTGTCCATTTACGACTTCTGTGAAATCGGTAAGTTCGATTGAAGGCATCCAGATTAGTGAGAACTCCGGCGTGAGAATAAATCGGCCAATTCGAATGATGTGATAACCTGTTCCAATTTTTACATCCGGTGCATAAGATATCTCACGATATGGAGTGTTTTTATCCCACATCATTTTATCGCCATTTGTTTTGGAAAAAGGAATAATGGCATTATAGCCAGCACCGACCAACATAAAGAATCTTGTACCCAATGGACCTGCTCCTTGCGGTCGTTTAAAAATGGCTTTCGGATGAATCCGAATTGTCATACCAAAACCCATTTGATGAAACCCGGCGAGAAATTCTTTACCGTTATTCGACGAAGAAGATGCGCATCTCAGATAACTCAATTCGGGAAGAAGGTGAATTTCATGGCTTTTCTGAATCCTCCAATTCCAACCAAAACCAGCTCCGTATCCATTGGTGAGTGGCACCATTGCATCTTTTTGCCAGGGTCTGGAAGAATTGTACATCTGAAATATTTTATCCAGTTCGGGCGAATGAAGATAATCGTAATTGAATTTTAGAGAAGGCTGAGCGACCGATTCGTTTCTAGAAAATAAAAGACATAACAAATACAGGCCGATGAAGCATGGATGAATTCGTGTATGTGAATTTCTTTTTGTCAAGTTAATAAAATACTGTCGAATGAATATTTTGAGTCGATCGTTTATGAAACCACAAAAGGCACAAAGAAATTTCACACAAAGGCCACTATCATTAAAGGATTACATCACGGAGCTGTTCTTTGAAAGAATTTCTCCTTTGGTGTTCTTTGTGCGAAATTCCTTTGTGCTTTTTGTGGTTTCATGTCCCTACTCTATTAAACACATTTTTCATATTCCAATCCATTTAAATACACCCAACTTCCAATTTCCAGCTTCCATCTTCCAACCTCCTACCTCTGACTTCTGACTTCAGTTTTCTGTCCTCTTCACTAAACCCCCAAAATCTCACTCACCGCGCGCAGCCCCGTCTCCATGGCTCCATGCACAGTAGCGTGATGTCCTTCTGTATGCGTCGCTTCTCCTGCAAAAAATATTTTACCCGCAATGGGTAATGCAATCGTTTCTCGTGCGCTACCCGTTCCTGGAATAGCATAGGAAAAACCTCCACGTATATAAGGTTCATTACCCCAATCCTGAATCACATGATCCACATAATGTGACGACGCATCACCCAACAAATTATCCAATTCCGTCAATAACGTTGGAATAAGATCCACACCCAATGCTGCCAATTGCTCCGCCTTTTCTCCCGCTACAAAAGCTGTCAGTACATTATCAGTTGCGCTTCTACCGCCCGCAGAAGTTGGCCAATATTCAGGAATGTATCCATTACCATAAATGGATCCGGTATTCGACGGCCAAACGGATTGATCGAATTTCAGAATGATTTTCATAGCACGATCAAAACCAATTTTGTCAAAAGCTGACACTTTATTTGCCGGAAGTTCCGGCGTGAAAGTGATATCACCGTCTTTCAAAACACTGATAGGAACAGTCAGAATCACACGATCCGTCTCGTACGATGCATCGTTTTCATCGCGAAGTAAAATTTTACTCCCGGAATAATCCAGCGAAACAATGTGCGTGTTGTAAACTACTTTTTGCAATACATCACCGAATTGATCTTCGAAGACACTTAGCATCGAACGATCCTTCAGCAAAAAATTGGAGTTGCCTGCCGTCCATTTTTCCAAACCTTCACGCAATCCGAACATGCCAATTCTACTTGCAGAAGTTCCATGCAAGTTGGCAATCTTCGCATTAAATAAATGAGCAACGTTTTGATTGAGGCCTTCAATGTTGCCATATGCCTCTGCTGTAACATCACCACCTGAATACTCCTCCACGCTTCCGACCATTCCGGTCATAGCGTTAAAGAAAGTATTTTGTGTTGCTTCAATCTCTGTCATCAGAGTACCATTGAAGTAATACAACTTATTGAGGGTAGTATTGATGAATTGTGCCCCGGATGCAATGACCAGGTCATACCAAAGTGATCGTTCGCCATGAATGATTTCAGCACCAAGTTCAATTGGAAAGTCCGAAAAATTGTTCAGGGATTTAATACGTCCACCCGCACGATCAGATGCTTCCAGAATTTTCACAGAAATCCCTTGAAGATTCAAAAGATAGGCTGCATATAGTCCGGCAGCACCTGCACCAATGATGATTACTTCACCATTAAAATTCGAATCATGAAAGAGCTTTTCTTTTTTACAAGAAGCCAGAAGTTGTGGAAACAAGGCAAGAGTTGCCGCGCTCCATACACATTGTTCTATAAATTTTTTCCTGTTCAGATTTTATTGTATTGATACGTTCCTAACCGTGATTGCTAGCTGCAAGTTCGCAACAAATCCTCCTTCACATACAAGTTTAATTTGACGAAATCAGTAGATGCCGCACTAAATTGTATTGACAAGTTGTTTCAAGATCATCTATGGAATGAATAGAACTCAAAGTTTTTAGAGAATGGTTCGACAAGCTCACCATGACGACTTCGTTCCGTGTAGTGGGAAAAATGGCGGCGCTTCGCGCCGCCATTTTTCCTTAACCCTCGGCTCAAAGTCATGGTGATCTTGTCGAACCATTCTTTGAATTTGAAGCTTACCTTTTCAAACATACTCATCATCATGCTTTGGTTT
>JANOVT010000130.1:0-3226 GCA_031417525.1 Flavobacteriales bacterium
CACACAAAGAGCACAAAAAATTAACTACTTCCTCTGGAAACCGATAACGACATATTAAAAAAATTTATTTTATCCATTCATCCATTGACAGAAGAAGAATGGCTTGCATTCTCCGAACACTGGAAACCATTTATCGCGAAAAGAAAAACCATTCTCACCGCAGCAGGAGAAACAGAGAAGTATGTCTACTTCGTTTTGGATGGCATTCAGCGCGCATTCTATCTCGGAGAAAAAGACAAAGAAGCGACGATCGTGTTTACCTATCCCCCATCGTTTAGTGGCGTTGCAGATTCCGCGCTCACTCAACTTCCATCTAAGTTCTATTTTGAAACACTCACTGCGAGCAGATTTTTGCGTTTGCATACGGATCAACTATTTGTTTTGATGGATCAATATCCCGGAATCAATAAGATGATCATGAAGACGCTGTCATTGACTTTGCATGGCGTACTGAATCGTCAGGCAGAGATCCAGATTTTTTCTTCTGAAGAAAAATTTAAAACACTTTTGAAACGCAGTCCGCACTTGTTGAATTTGGTTCCTCATAAATACATTGCGTCTTACCTTGGAATTGATCCGACGAATTTCAGTAAGTTGCTGGGTAGTGTGGAAATCTGATTTTTTTTAACCACAGAGTCGCGCAGAGTCGCGCAGAGGAAAAACTCCGTGAAACTCTGTGCGACTCTGTGGTTAAAAAAATCTTGGCAAACACCAACAATTCTCCCCGACCAGTACATAAATCTTTGCCCATCAAAAAAAATTCAATCTGTCTGTCATGAACAACCAAACATTTATCGACTCTTATTCTTCAGATGTGAGAGCTATTCTGTTATCAGCCGAAAAACTAAAATCTCTACCTCCGATCAAACTATCTATCCAACCTTCGCCGGAGTCCTGGAGCATCGCACAATGCCTCCAGCACATGAATGTCTATAGCCGCTATTATTTACCCGAGATAGAAAAAGCCCTGACCAAAGCAGAACATGCACAACAGTCCACCTTTCACAGTGGCTGGCTCGGCACTTATTTCACCAACTTGATGAAGACCGGCGCCAACGGACTCGTGAAGAAAAAAATGAAGTCCCCGAAAAATGCCGTGCCGGATGTTCATCCAGACGCGACGAAAGAATTGCAGGAGTTTATTTCACATCAACATCATTTATTAAACAGTTTGCAGATTGCGAGAAACGTCGATCTCGGAAAAGCGCGCATCCCGATTTCGCTTACTCGTTTGATCAAACTAAAACTCGGGGATACGATATCGTTTTATGTGGAGCACGAGAAGCGGCACATGAAGCAGATTGAGCGGGTGTTGGGGGCTTAACCGCGGAGTCGCGCGGAGTTTTTAATGATTACTCAGCAGTACTGTGCCCAAATGCAATTGACCACATACTAATCTTCGCCTGTAGAGACGTTGCACTGCAACGTCGCCGTACAAAATAACATAATATCGAAAAAAATTGGATGGTTGGCATAACGAGCAAAATAGACCCTCCTTTTTAGAGGCGATAATATTTCCATATAGAAGGCACTCCATCCTTCGGAGAAGTTGCAGTGCAACGTCTCTACGAACGGGATTTCGTTTACAATCTACAGAAGAAAAACTTTTCCCGGTTATGAGCAATCGCAAAAACAAGTTTTTAAGAATTCAAAAATAATAAATCCAATTAAAAGTGATTTCATGATCACCTCACAACCCTCACCACCTCCTCCCCCCATCCCCATAAAACCTCACCAGATAAACACCATGCGGATATCCGCTAAGAGATAACGTTGTCTGATGTCTGAACTGTCCATCCGCTAGTTTTTTTCCGAATAGATCATAGATGGCATAAGGCTGCAAATCATTGGAGGAGGAAGAGAGATAACAAACCTCTTCCCACATGAATCGGGAATAAAATCTAAAAGATTAACTTTCAGATCATAAAATGACCCTTCACCATTGTCTGTAACCAAAAAAGTATTGTAACTTTGCTCCTGTATGATAGCGACCGCGAAAAACTATGATGTAATTTGCTTTCAGTTAAGAAACAATCTGTATTCTCAACTTGACAGTCCTTTGAAGAAAGACCTAAACCGCCTCTCCAATGACATTAAAGCAATTATAACTTCCGGCAAAAAAATTCAATCCCAGTCTGTTGATATGCTTAGCCAGGTTTTCAACTTGCGAATTAAAGCTCTTAAATGGTTGGCAGACGACAAGAACTTTGACTATCTGAAAATGCTCAATGACATTTTTCCACAAATTGAAGAATTGAAGTCAAACAAAAAACTTGAAGTTTTAACCGAAAACCTTTTGTTCGCTTTGCGGTGCAACCACAGAGTAGTTGAATCACTTGTTGGCACAAATGAGTTTTCAAGCGACACTATTGCCTCTAATATTTCCCAACTTCCCGACATCACTTATCAGCAGTACCTTGCTTCATTAGCGTTTGCAAATCTTGACGATGAAACATCACAAAAAATTGTAGACTGGACTAACGCATCACTGCACATTGAATTTGTTTTGGTTGCTGCTGACATTATAAGTGAAAATAAACTTAAAATTTCTAATAAGACAATAAATGAGTTGGCCTTTTTAGTTGCTGATTCAGCCCAAGAATATTCCGCATTGGCAGCAGAGTTAGGGATTCTAAAAATCAGATCAACTAGACAATCTTTTTCATTATGTCAAGGGCGAAATCGTCAATATAAATCTTGGAACTCCACCAAAAGAAATCAAAGGACACGAACAAGGTTTAGAAAGACCCTGTGTAATAATCAAATCATTCAACAATCTTGACTTGGCGGTTGTGGTTCCATTGACAACTAAGGAAGCTAAATATAGTTTGTTCACTATTGTGAAAATTTTGAAAGGAACTGCTGGACTTACTTCTGACAGTTACGCCTTGTGCCATCAAATCAGGACCATTTCATTTGACAGAATTGTAAGTAAACGAGGAAGGTTAGATAGCAAAGACATTTTGAAAATTCACTCCGTTCTTATAGACACTTTGGAGCTATAACCGATCTGTATAGTTTCTTCCCAACAATAGGGCAACACTTAACATAAGGGTACTTCTAATAACTTCAAAATCCCTCACCGCACATTTAACCTCACCAATTTGGAGTTAATGGCAGATTTATTTTGCCGATCTTTTGATTTTGTTTGATCGCTTTTGCGATCTTTTTTTGCTTTTTGTTGCTGTGTACAGCATTTTTTCGACTTACATCAAGTTGTTCGCAT
>JANOVT010000131.1:0-12856 GCA_031417525.1 Flavobacteriales bacterium
CGATTCACATTGAATGTGCAGTTGGCAGAATTGCTTGAAGCATCTGTCACCGTCAAGGTAACGACTGTTGTTCCAACACCCGATACTGCTGAACCCACTGCTGGTGACTGCGTGACAACAAGAGATCCTGTTGCTGTGCAATTATCAGCGATCGTTGCAAGTGAACGGTAGTCAGAAAGCACACCGGCGCATGAAGAGTTTAATGTGAGTGTCTGAGCTGTTGGACAAGTGATGGTTGGAAGTGTTGTATCAATTCTGTTCACATTGAATGTACAGTTGGCAGAATTGCTTGAAGCATCTGTTACTGTCAATGTAACGACTGTTGTTCCAACACCCGATACTGCAGAACCCACTGCTGGTGATTGCGTCACCACAAGTGATCCTGTTGCGGTGCAATTATCAGCGATTGTTGCAAGTGAACGGTAGTCACCAATTACACCTGCACAAGATGAATTCAATGTCAATGGTTGAGGCGCCGGACAAATAATACTTGGAATGATGTTATCCAATACTGTTACTGTTTGCGTGCACGTGGTTGTAATGGTTCCATTGGTTGCGGTCCAAATCACGGAACTAACTCCTATAGGATAAGTTGTACTTGGATGATTATTCGTGACTGAAAATACGCCACAGCCGCCGGACACAGAGGCTGTTCCAAGAGAAGCAATCGTTGTGGAACACAACCCAGGGCTCACATAAGTTACAATATTTGCGGGACAGGATAGAGTTGAAGGACCAGAACTATATATCGTTACGAACACACTCTCTGAACATCCAAATGGGTTTGTATAAGTAATGAGATAAGGCCCTCCTGCGGTCGATGATGCCGAGTTTATTATACCTGTTGAAGTATTAATGCTTACCTCGGCAGGAGCACTAAATACTCCACCAGAATTGCCGGTGATCGCTGGTGTTAAAGTTGGTCCTTGACAAACTGAACAAGATGGATAATGGAAAGTTGCATCGCATGGATCACAAAAGCTAATATCCGAACATAAAGGTTTATTCGGAGGAGTAAAGATAGCATTCATGTAAAGTCTGAGTCCGTTTACAGATGTTATATCATAGGGTGCTTGACCGGAAGAATTTTTTCTCCAATCATGCCCACCCAGATAGAACAAATTACCGCCCGGAGTAGTGCCATTTAAATCAATATAGCCTGTTACCTGATCGCCGGCATATGTTCCGCTTTTTTCAACCATTTTGTTCAATGCTGCCCGATATGCGGAAGGCGCCATAATATGGATACCGACAAAAGTACCTGTGGGGTCATTGTGCAAGGCGCCATTTATTTGATAATATGGGAAATCGAATGGACCATTTTCAACTTGCGCGGCCGCCTTTTGTGTATTAGTGTAATAAGCGCTGTCATCTGGCACTATGCCCGAAGTGGTTTGCAAAAATTCATTGTTCTCGTAAATTTCAATTCCGGAGCATTGAATTAATCCATTTCCACCGCCTTGCAAGAATTGTTTTACTCTATTTGTTTCTGATGGATCATTTGCCGATGCACCCGCATCACCAATTTTCCAATGTGGTTCGGAACAAAAGGTATAACAGGAATTCGCGCCTAAGTTGATCGATCCTGCATTTGTAACTGTAATGTTTGAAGCCGAAATACCTGATATCAAAGTCAACACATCGTAATGCAAATCTTGCTTGGCTCCATTATTCAATACAATAATTTTTGGCTTGAAAGTCAGTTTGTGCTCATATTGAATATTTACTGCAGCATTGGTTTTGTATATTTTTACTCCATTTCCAAAGGCTTGAATGATTGGTCTCGCGGCAGCTGTATCGCTCGGATGAATTACAAACGGCCCGGATTTAAAGTCATAATTTGTAGCCGCTGTGCTGGATGGAAATATTCTGGTTGCATTTACAGTTATATCTATGCCCTCTTTTGCTTTAGCATCCGCTATTGCCCAATACAACGGGATCTCATTTTGTAATAGTTCATTCGCTAACCCATAAGCCTTCATGTTGAATGCCGATAGAGTACCATTTGTGCCAGAACCTGCATTTATGTAGCCTGGAGGGGTGGCGGGATAAACATAAGTACCTCGTTGTGTTACATTATCCATTCCTATAATCCATGTACCTGCTGGAAAGGATTGTGATCCTGCATTGCCACAGCTCGTTGATGAAGTTAATGGTTCTGTGTATGGGGTTCCAGTCGTTACATTTATTGTCGTGTTACAACTGGTGCTGCCACCCCAAATATCAGTCGCAGTCCAAGTCACTATGGTAGTACCGACAGGAAAAAATGAAGTTGTGGAACTACTATTTGTGTAGTTGTTAAGTAAAGAGCTTAAGCATCCGCTGGTGGATTGAGGTGCAAAGCTTACTTCAGCGGCGCATGTCCAATAATCTGCGGTAACATTAATTGTTGGTTGACAGACAATGGATACTACCGGCTGAGTCACCGTTACTATTTGATTACAGGTGTTACTGTTTCCATTAGCATCAGTTACTGTCCACATAATGGTGTTTGATCCTACGTTATATGTGTTGGAAGGATGATCATTCGTTATTGTAGCTATAGAGCAGTTGTCACTTACAACCGGCGAACCGATCATCGCAGGTACAACAGTAGCAGTGCAACTCCCTGCATTGACATTTAAGGTTACATCCGCAGGACATAAAATGCTCGGTGAAATGGTATCATAAATTGTAACATTGAATGTGCTGTTTGCGCTATTGCCTGCAGCATCGGTTACAACATATGTGATGGTCGTAACTCCTTTGTTAAAGTTGAATGTGCCAACATAATTAATGCCTGTCAAAATGGATGAAGCAGTGTTCGCTCCTGACATTGTCCATGTTAATGATACAATAGAACAATTATCTGAAAAAGTAGCATCTGACGTTGTGATGCTTTTAGTGCAATTTCCGGCTGTGAGATTTTGAAAAATATTTGCTGGAACTGAAAGTGTTGGCGTGCTGTTGTCAGTTATTGTAATGGTTTGCACACAACTCGCATTATTTCCAGCAGCGTCTTTTACAAGGTATGTAATTGTTGTTACTCCCAAATTGAATGTTTGAGTCCCTAAATAATTAATTCCGCTAATAGGCGAATTCCCAACGGTCGATCCTGTCATAGTCCAAACCAAAGTTGTCACTGCACAGTTATCCGAAAAAGTTGGATTCGTGCCTGTCAATGTTTTTGAACAAATGCCGGCCGTGACAGGGGTGATTATGTTTCCAGAACAATTTATAATTGGAGAGATATTATCATTAATAGAAATATATTGAGAGCAAGTGTCGGTATTGCCCATCATGTCAATGCCTGTCCACTTCACAACGTAATTGCCTGCTGAAAAGGTTGCACTTGTATTCGCGTTGTTGGTATAGTCATTTACCAAAGTGATTGGGCCACATCCTGCTGATATGGTCGGCGCAAATGCAACGGTCTGAGAGCAACTCATGGCATTCACGTTTGCAGTAATTGCTCCTGTGCACGTGAGATTAAGTGGTGTATAAAAATTAACTTGAATGACATTGCTATAAACGACGTTGCATGAGTTCGAACTTACACAAGCTCGAAACCAATGATTTGAATCTATCGCGTGCGTATATGTACTGCCTGATCCTGATAGGTCGGTATTCCATGTTATTCCATCCTCACTCCATTGCCAACTGATATTTCCAACTGCTCCTGCTAGAGTCATTGTGACATTGCCCATAGCGCAAAGTCCTGATTGAGGACAAGTGAGTGTTCCTGCGATAGGAGCTCCGCAACAATTTCCATAAATAGGCGAATTGTTCAGTAGACCCCAGAATGCATCATAGGTGCTATTTCCTCCTGTTTGATTGACATCCAAATTTCCATTACTCTCACCACAAATGAGCAAATCGGCACTACCTGTGATCGCGAGGTCAGATATAATGTCCACTTTGTTCGTGGTGTTTATTGAATGTTGCGTTTGGAAGACGCCATTGCTATTCAATTCCAAAACGAAAGCCATGCCACTGGTTTCGCCGGGGATAATTATGCCCCCGGACGAAACATCAGACGTATTCATTCCACCTATATAGATGTTTCCAAGTTTGTCTGAAATGATGGATGAGGCTACATCGGTGTTGGCGGAAGTATTCGATAGTAGTTTAAACCATTGAGGTGTTCCTGTCAGACGATTATATCTGGCGACGAACATATCACTCCCGCCTGTTACAGCTTTGAATCCCGGCGATGGCCCCTCCCATATCAATGAACCTTCAGCAATGGCTGTGGCAAATACACCATTACAATCTGCGGTAATGGCCATGCCTCCGCTTTGAGTTCCACCACAGAGTTGTCTTCTCAACCAATTGAGTTTACCACTGTTTGTTATCGAACCTAAGACATAGTCCTTATCTGCTAGAATGCCATTTGCAGAAATCGCTGCGTTTGCACTATTGAAGTTGGTGGAGTATTCAAAATTGAAGTTTGTACCGTTGAAGCAGCTCATGAAATATAATGTATCCTTATACGAGCTGATACTATAGTGTAACTTTTCAGGGCTCATGAGGTCATCAATGTCGGATTCTTCAGAACCGCCTGCCATCACCCAAGTATTACTTCCATCAAAACCATATTTAGCAATGAATACATCTTCATCATCATGCGAACTGGTGACATCAATTCCCTGTAGTGATTCGTTGTTCTCCGTGAAGGTTCCAATGGTGACGATTCCATCACTAGTTGAAGTAATGCCAAAGTTTTTATCATTTTCAGTGCCTCCTTCCTTTTTTGCCCAACGTTTTACACCAGCCGGGGTAAAGGATGCAACGAAACAGTCAGTTTCTCCACCACCACCAGTATCTGAGAGGTTAGTTGGATTGCTTCCATCCAGATTTTTTATGACAAAATTGGCCTTGTAATATCCTGCGATGTAAACATTGCCATCACCACCAACACATACATCAAGTATTTCGTCGTTTTTGGAACCACCCATGGTCATAGCCCATAAAATGTTCCCCAACATGTCAGTTTTGATCAGAAACGCATCGAGGTCGCCTAGGCTGATAAGATTGTGGGAAGTTCCTACTGACGTGGTGCCAAGACTCGAAAGGCCAATTGCATTGAGACCGGTTGCACTGCCACCGATATAAATCCAATCGTTTAATGTGTCGGTGGCAATACAATGAGCGATATCGTCATTCGCGAGATCCGTTTGGTTCAACCACGCGGAAGAAATACTTTGCCCGTGGAGAGAGGAAGTTATGCCCAGAACAACCACCAGGGCGGCCGCTGCACATAGCTTTCTCACGAAAGGCATCAATTCAATTCTCATTTACGTTATAGGGTTGGCAAGACACAACGGCTCTAATCCGCTCTCTTGGTTCCGCTTTTTAACGCAGTTTGGTGTTATAGGTTTCATTGTCTGTGAATTACACATTTGTTACGACTTTGGTCTGGATAATATTCTAGTTTTAGCCCATCGAAAAAAAGTAGCTTATGACTCTTATTAAATCAATTTCAGGTATTCGCGGCACCCTGGGCGGAACGGAAGGAAACGGTCTTACTCCCATTGATACCGTGAAGTTCACCGCGTCTTTTTGTGCTATGATGCAGAAAAAAAACAATCGCAGGGATATCCGAATCGTTGTCGGACGCGACGCACGAATCAGTGGTTCCATGGTCAATGGTCTCGTGTGTAACACGCTCGTTGCTATGGGTGCAGAGGTCATTGATCTCTGCTTATGTACGACTCCGACAGTGGAGATTGCCGTTCCTTTTGAAAATGCTCAGGCCGGAATTATTCTCACCGCAAGTCACAATCCCAAGCAATGGAATGCTTTGAAATTACTGAACGAGAAAGGAGAATTTATTTCTGGTGAGGAAGGTGAAGAGGTTCTTCGCCTCGCTGAAAGCGGAGATGTTGCTTTTTCAGAAATAGATGACCTGGGTTCGATTTCCTCCAAAGATTATTTGAAAAGACATATCGAAGAAATCCTGAAACTGAAGCTTGTCAATGTGCAGGCAATCCGCAATGCCAATTTTGAAATAGCCGTTGACGCCGTTAATTCTTCAGGTGGTATTTATGTGCCTGCTCTGCTCGAAGCACTTGGCGTGACCAAAATTCACAAGATCTACTGCGAACCAAATGGCCATTTTCCTCATAACCCTGAGCCGCTTCCGGAACATCTCACTGATTTATCTTCTTTAGTAAAAGAAAAACAATGCAACCTGGGTATTGTGGTTGATCCCGATGTGGATCGCCTTGCCTTCGTGTGTGAAGATGGTTCTGTTTTCGGTGAAGAATATACGCTCGTCGCTGTCAGCGACTATGTGCTTACACATACACCGGGAAATACGGCTTCCAATCTTTCTTCCACCAAGGCGCTCAAAGATGTGACTATTCAGCATGGTCAGAGATATGAAGCTGCTGCGGTGGGCGAGGTGAATGTTGTGGCTAAAATGAAAGAGATTGGCGCCGTGATCGGAGGTGAGGGTAATGGAGGCATCATCTATCCTGAACTACATTATGGCAGAGACGCTCTGGTTGGCATTGCTTTATTCCTCTCTCATTTGGCCACCAGAAATTGCAGCATGTCGGCTTTGCGCGACTCTTATCCTAAATACGTCGCATCAAAGAATAAGATTGAGCTACTCCCACAAATGGACGTTGACGCTATTCTAAGAGAAGTTCAGACACTTTTCCCCAAAGCTGAAATCAATACGATTGACGGTGTGAAATTCGATTTTCCGGACGGCTGGGTGCATCTCCGGAAAAGCAATACAGAGCCGATCATCCGCGTTTACGCCGAACATTCGTCCCGCGAAAAAGCGGATGCTCTCGCAAATCAGGTCATTTCTGCTGTGAAAAAGCTGGCCGGAGTCGACGCATGATATATGTTTGAAAATGCAATTTCGTCCAACTTTGTTGCCTGTCGCAGTCATTCAATGTCTGAAATTTGCATTCCTTTATTTTCAAGAATAAAAAAACTCTTTGAATGAACGTTTATCTGGACAATGCCGCTACAACGCCACTCGATAAAGAAGTATTGGCCGCGATGATGCCTTATCTATCTGATCATTTTGGTAATCCATCTTCGTCTCATGCTTTTGGCAGAAAAACCAAAACGGCCATCGAACAGTCAAGGCGCACCATTGCCAAGTTGCTGAATTGTTCCCCTGGTGAAATTTTCTTCACCAGTGGCGGTACCGAAGCCGATAATTTGGCCATGCATATTGCTCTGAATGATTTGGGTTGTAAACACATCATCACTTCGCCCCTGGAGCACAGCGCTGTTTTGAAAACGGCTCAAAAGATGGCCGAAAATGGTCTGGTAAAATTGAGTTATGTGCAATTGGACGAAAGGGGAAATGTCGACCTGAGCCATTTGAAAATTCTCCTCGCCACCACCGGTAGAAGTTATGTCACGCTCATGCATGGCAACAACGAAATCGGAAATCTGCTTCCGCTCAAAGAAGTTGGAGAACTTTGCCAGAAATACAACGCAATCTTCCATAGCGATACAGTTCAGACCATGGGGCATTATGCCTTCGATCTGCAATCAATCCACATACATTTTATTAATGCTGCTGCTCACAAATTTCATGGACCAAAAGGGGTGGGCTTTATATATGTCAATAAATCCATCAAGGCCAATCCGGAAATTATTGGCGGTGGACAGGAACGTGGACTGCGCGGTGGAACTGAAAATCTATATGGAATTGTAGGTCTGGCAAAGGCACTGGAGATTTGTTATAGGGATTTGACAGAACATCAGCATCATGTAAATGATTTGAAGCAATACATGGCTAAAGAATTGGAAAACAGTATTCCAGGTGTTGTTTTTAATGGTCATTCTCGTTCTGAAGACAGTCTATACACTGTTTTAAACGTCACTTTTCCAGAAAATCAAAACGCCGACATGCTTCTTTTTCTTCTGGATCTTGACGGGATTGCTTGCAGCGGTGGAAGTGCCTGTAGCAGCGGGGCAGCGAAGGGTTCACACGTTTTGGACGCTATCGACGCTCTCCGTGCCAACTGCGCCAGCATCCGGTTCTCTTTTAGCCGTTTGACGACCAAAGAAGAGGTGGATTTTGCTATCTCCAAAGTGCGTGAACACTGTAAAGATCATGTAATGGCCTGAAGTTAAGTCAATTAAAAAGTATAAAGTTCAGGAATAATTTTATTGATTTTTTAAGAAAGATTGAACATTTGTTCTTATTATCTTGCGCCCATGAATTCTAAGAAGTCAGCCGGAAGACCGGCAACAAAACCAGCTAGATTGAAGAACGGGTTTTACGTGGGTGTTAAAAACAAGGGTATGTCCACTCCGGTGATGATGTACAGCACCACACGTGAGGGCATGATGATGATTGCTCAGAAATACGGCGTTTTTCCTGAAAAGGAAGTGGTTGTGATGGGTGAACACAAAAATGACAAGTGGATAGACCAGGAACAACCAAAACGCGGCCGCAAGAAAAAAGAAGTGGCAGCTGCCTGATTTTGATCTATAATGATTTGAAAGACTCATTTCCGAACATGTTCGGATGGGTCTTTTTTTTTATGTGAAATTTTTTTATATGAAAAAACACGCATTTCTCTTACTTCTTCTTGGTACATCAACCATTTTTTCCTGCAAAAAGGATAAGAATTCGAAACTAACTCCGCAATGCGATGGATCTCACCCAACATACAATTCCGGAATAAAATCGATAATCGATTCGAATTGCAATTCTTCTGGCTGCCATAATTCCGGCTCCTCCAATGGAAGCTTTACCACTTATTCAGGACTCACAGGCGTGATTAACAATGGCTCTTTCAAAAGAACGGTCCTCACAGACCAAACCATGCCGCAAGGTTCCGCAACCTTGTCACAGTCTAATATCAACAAAATTCAATGTTGGGTAAATGACGGATTCCCGGAGAATTAATTACTGATTTGATGATTTCGAGATTTGATGATTTGAAAATTGCCACGTTGGCATGAATTGGTTTAACTTCAAATCGCTCCCTTCCCCAATTTTCAAATCATCAAATCTCCAAATCAACAAATTGTTAAAGGTGAATCACTTCTCCATAAGCCGCAGCCGCTGCCTCCATAATAGCTTCACTCATCGTTGGGTGAGGATGGACGGTCTTGATAATTTCCATTCCGGTTGATTCCAGTTTTCGCAAGGCTACACATTCTGCGATCATTTCTGTGACGTTGTACCCAATCATGTGCGCGCCAAGCAATTCTCCGTACTTCGCATCAAAAATCAGTTTTACAAATCCTTCTTTGTGTCCGGCAGCACTGGCTTTTCCTGAAGCGCTAAAAGGAAATTTACCGATTTTGATATCGAGTCCTTTATCTCTTGCAGCTTTTTCCGTCATACCTACCGATGCAATCTCCGGAGAACAATAAGTACAACCCGGAATATTGTTGTAGTCCAGCGGTTGTGGATGATGTCCCGCAATATTTTCTACACAGATAATTCCTTCAGCACTTGCCACGTGAGCTAATGCCTGGCCAGGAGTGCAGTCACCAATGGCGTAGTATCCCGGTATATTGGTTTTGTAAAATTTGTCTACCGAAATTTTTCCTTTGTCAGTGATAATTCCCACATCTTCCAGACCAATGCCTTCGATGTTGGCAATCACACCCACTGCCGAAAGCACGATGTCAGCTTCAATAGTTTTTTCACCGGCTGCTTCCTTGATCGTCACTTTGCAACCGCTGCCTGAAGTGTCCACTTTTGTCACTTCAGCATTGGTCATGATTTCAATGCCGGCACTTTTGAATGATTTTGCCAGGGCTTTTGAAACTTCTTCGTCTTCCACCGGAACCACATTCGGCAAAAATTCTACGATGGTCACTTTGGTTCCCATCGCATTATAGAAATAAGCGAACTCGACGCCGATTGCGCCACTGCCAACGATTACGATACTTTTTGGCTGAGATGGCAAATTCATTGCCTCACGGTATCCGATGATCTTTTTACCATCCTGTTTCAGAGCCGGCAATTCCCGGGATCTGCCGCCAGTCGACACAATGATGTGGTTCGCTGCGTATTCAGTCACTTTTCCATCAGCACCTGCTACTGCTATTTTTTTGCCCGGTTTTAATTTCCCGGTGCCCATGATCACGTCAATTTTATTTTTCTTCATGAGGAATTGAACGCCCTTGCTCATTCCTTCTGCCACGCCACGACTGCGTTTTACCACCGCACCAAAATCGGCTGTCGGTTTGGCTACTTCAATCCCATAGTCTTTCGCGTGGTTGATGTATTCGAAAACAGATGCGCTTTTGAGCAAAGCTTTCGTCGGGATACAGCCCCAGTTCAAACAAATTCCACCCAATGCTTCGCGCTCTACTACCGCTACTTTCAAACCAAGTTGAGAAGCTCTGATGGCCGCAACATATCCGCCGGGTCCTGTTCCTAATACAATTACGTCGTAATTCATCTGATAAAAATTTGGAGGGGCGAAAGTAAAGACGGAATGCGGCCGAAAGCGAACGCGAGAAAACTTTCAATTCACCGTATTTTCGCGCCTCATCCAAAACAGGAAATTCATGTTGAACATTGTGCTTTTTGGCCCGCCCGGCGCTGGTAAAGGAACTCAGTCTGAAAACCTGATTACGAAATATAATCTGGTGCATCTGAGCACGGGCGATATTTTTCGGTCAAATATCAAAGGCGAAACAGAACTGGGGAAAAAAGCAAAGGCATTCATGGACAAAGGCGAATTAGTACCCGATAGCGTGACCATCTCGATGCTGGAAAGTGAAGTTGAAAAGTACCCTAATGCCAAAGGTTTTATTTTCGATGGCTTTCCACGCACTTCCGCACAAGCCCAGGCGCTGGATCAATTTCTTACTTCAAAAAATACTTCCATTACTTGCATGCTGGCTTTGGAAGTCGAAGAAACAGAGCTGATCGCCCGTCTTCTCAATCGCGCCAAAACGAGCGGTAGGGCGGATGATGCCGACGTCAATATTGTTCGAAATCGTATCACAGTTTATAATCGTGAAACTGCTCCGGTTGCTGAATTTTACAAAAAGCAGGATAAGTACAGGGGTATTTATGGAATTGGATCGGTGGAAGAAATTTCCAACCGACTTTTTGACGCCATCAATGCTGTTGTGCTGAACTAGCTTCAATGTTCCAATCATATTTTATTCAAATGAATTCGGAATCTCATTGATTCTGAAAAACATTTCTCACCTCTCACCTCTCACTTCTCACTTCTCACTTCTGTTATATCTCTCCTAAATGGCTGATTCCAATTTCGTCGATTACGTAAAAATTTGTTGCCGCTCCGGCAAAGGTGGCGCTGGTAGCCGACATTTTCGACGTGAAAAATTTGTAGAGAAAGGTGGGCCGGATGGGGGAGATGGTGGACGCGGTGGTCATATTATTCTTCGTGGCAGTACTGATGTTTGGACATTGCTTCACTTAAAATACCGCAAGCACGTTATCGCGGAGGAAGGTGAAATGGGGGGAAGTGCGAAGAGTTCAGGAAAACAGGGAAAGGATGAAATTCTTCTTGTTCCGCTGGGAACAGTCGCAAAAGATTTTGAATCGGGAAAGATTGTGGCTGAAATTACCGAAGAAGGTCAGGAGTTTATCATAGCTGCCGGCGGACGCGGCGGGCTGGGTAATGAACACTTTAAAACATCTACCCACCAGGCGCCAAATTTTGCACAGCCAGGTGAACCGGGTGTTGAAGAGTGGAAAGTACTCGAGCTAAAAGTGCTCGCTGATGTAGGCCTTGTCGGATTTCCGAACGCCGGAAAATCTACTTTGCTTTCTGTGGTCAGCGCAGCCAAACCAGAAATCGCGGATTATCCATTTACCACACTTGTGCCCAATCTCGGCATGGTGAAATATCGTGGCGATCGTTCTTTCGTGATGGCTGACATCCCCGGAATTATCGAAGGCGCAGCAGAAGGTCGTGGTCTCGGTCATCGTTTCCTTCGTCACATTGAAAGAAATTCTACCTTGCTTTTTATGATTGCATGCGATACCGCAAGTATCAAAAAGGAATACAAAATTCTCCTGAAAGAACTGGAGAAGTACAATCCTGAATTGCTCCATAAGCGAAGAATTCTTGCCATCACCAAATGCGATATGATGGATGACATCATGATCAAACAGATGAAAAAATTGTTGCCGAAAGAAATTCCTTCGATTTTTATTTCGGCGGTAAGCGGGATGAATATTGATTTGCTAAAAGACATGATCTGGGAGCAGATTAATTCTTAGGGATTAAGGTCGCAGATTTGACTAAGTGTGATTGATGGCAGCAAAATAAGTATGCCATTTGAAATTGATAGAAGCTTCATAAATTTAGTAGATTCGATGACCATTGAAAATATGATATTCTCTTGGCTCACTTGTTTGTGGATTAACCAATATAGAATAATCGATACTGATTTTATTTAGTAAGGGATCTAATTTTGCCTTGCCTTCTGGGCTGTAGCATACCCCCGCGTTTCCATCAAACTCCATGTAATTGTCGACGTGAACTCGATTGCCATTGAAACAGGTGTCCGTTAAATTTGGTTTTGCCCCAATTATTAGCAAGTAGGTGCAGTTCAGTGGAAAGTTATCGTTGTAAGATATCTCGAAAGTAAACGAATCTAGCGGGTTATCTTCCCAAGCGCCAAAGTATTTGCCATAAATAGATGCTTCACACGTGAATTTGGGTGTTATGACTTTTGTAATTGTATCTTCTCCATCATCATTTGGAAAGCACGTGGTGTTCGGAGTTTTTGATACTGTGAGTATGATTGGAATCGTTTGGCCAACAAATTCTTGTCCAAATGAAAACGATACTTCTTTCGTATAGTAATGGTCGGCGCCGATAATCCAGTGATAAGTGACGTCTTCTTGTATTGCCGAAAGTGTAATTAAACCACCGGACAAACATTC
>JANOVT010000132.1:0-10269 GCA_031417525.1 Flavobacteriales bacterium
TTGTTCGAGTTCTTGAATGGTATCGATATTTGTTACATACACTGGTACTGTAGTGCCGTCAGGATACGTGGCGACTTGATTCTGCACAAGATTTACGCTTTCAATTCTAGTAGTATCAAGCCAAGTGTGATTTTCTTTAAATGAAGAAGCTTCTATTCCAACTGAAAAATACAATCCCTTATAAAGCGAATAACCAGCTGTGAGGCCATATCCTGAACTTCGGCCCATATCAGTTCTGGCAGCCAAATTGCTCAATTCATTTTCACTGCCGCCTTTAACACCCACACGGGTTGGATTACTCAATGAATAATAGGCACTAAGCATGAAGCTATGCGCCTTGTTCAATGGTTTTTGGGTATTATCAAAATAAATAGGAAGTGAAGTATCGTCAAGAATGGCTGCTTCCAATAGTTGTTCTGAGTGGCTTTTGGCGCTTGACAAATGGGTTGAATCATCGATGCTCGGCTGATCAATCGTAAACGCAACATCTGTGTACACATCATTTGCATCATGCCTGATGATTGGAGAGAATTGTGCTATCGAAGCCAATTCCGACTTATGGTCTTCGTCCATCTCCCGACCAGCAACAGTATCAAAAGACGCATTTTTGGACTCGTTTCCTGCTATAAAATCCTCTTCCCTAACCGCAGGTTTGACTTGACGCACTTTCTCCGTAATCGCCGCTTTCTGCTCCATTATTCCATCAGTAATTTGATTTGGTGTATCCTGAAGCATCAATGCTTGATTTTCACTCTCGATTCGCTCAGGTGCTGATAATTCTTCAGTGTTTGCCGAAGTGTAATTTTCAATTTGCACTACCGGACTTTTGCTTTCAATGAGTAAAATAGTGCAAACGCAAGCCACTGAAATAGCAGCAGCAGAAACAATCCACCAGAAAATAGGTTTGCGTTGACGACTGGTCTTCACTCTGATGCCATCCCATAAATGAAGCGGAGCCTTTTCATCAGCAATATAAAGATGCTGACGAAACGTTTTGTCTATGTTATGTTCATCACGCCTGATAAGCATGTTCAGTCACTTTTTTTTGGTTAAGAATGGAAGCTTTGAGGCTCATACGAGCTTTGGCCAATTGTGATCTGGAAGTTCCTTCAGAAATGCCGAGAGCCTCAGCAATTTCGGCGTGATCATAGCCATCAATAGCATACATGTTAAAAACCATCCTGTATCCGGTTGGAAGGGCTTGCACTAGTTTCAATAATTCCTGCGCACTCATCTCGTTTAGTGCATCAGGCGCATTCACATCCGGCACAGGAGCCTCATCAGGAATGTCGGCATATATTTTCCTGGTCCGTAGTTTATTCAAAGCAGTGTGAACGACGACTCTTCTGATCCATCCTTCCAATGATCCCATGTGATTAAATGTATTCAACTTCTCAAAAATTCTGATGAATGCCTCTTGTAAAAAATCCTCCGCTTCCTGCTTGCTTCCAGCGTAACGCTTGCAAACGACCATCATTTTCCCAGCATACCTTTTGTATAATTCAAAATGGTACGACTCATAGCCCTTCAGGCAGCCCTGAACAAGGGATTTTTCATCCGTCACAACTGGAATTGGATTGTTTCTTAAATTAGACACGCTTAGGATGTGTTTTGCTGCTTTGCAACACACATATGACCCTACTTTAGTTTAAATGGTTGACCGGAAATAGAATAATCGTTTCACCCGAAGTGAACAATACTTTCAATTCTAAAGTCAATTACTTCGATGATCCATGCGCCAGACGGGCGCTTCGCTGAATGGTTTCCAATCCTGGTCGTTTCAAGGGAGACTTATTTGCCAGTGTAGAAAAAACATCATTCGTCATCTCCAGCCATTCTCTTTTCGACATGGACTGCAGCCTTTCATTCGGTTTAAATCTGGATTCCTGATGAGATTGTGAGAACCGATTCCAGGGACAGACATCCTGACAAACATCACAACCGAAAATCCAGTCATCCAATTTGGATCTATACGATTCGGGAATTTCCTTTTTCAATTCAATGGTGAGATACGAAATGCATTTGCTTCCATCCACAACATATGGCTCAACAATGGCTTCTGTGGGACAGGCATCTATGCAGGCGGTGCATGTTCCGCAATAATCCTTAATCGGTCCGTCTTGTTCCAATTCGATGTCGGAGATTAATTCTGCCAGGAAAAAAAAAGAACCTTGATTCTTATTGATAAGGTTGGCATTTTTACCGATCCATCCCAAACCACTTTTTTTTGCCCACGCTTTTTCCAGCACCGGCGCGGAATCCACAAACACACGTCCATTTATTTCACCGATTTCCTTCTGAAGAAAAGACATTAATTCTTTGAGCTTATCCTTTACGACAAAATGATAATCTTCACCCAATGCGTACTTTGAAATTTTTAGTTCATTCTGCGATAAATCTTCTTCAGGAAAATAATTGTACATCAACGAAACGACCGACTTCGCTCCAGGAACTAATAATTGCGGATCGAGTCGCATATCAAAGTGATTTGCCATGTATGACATTTCGCCGTGCATCTTTTTCTTCAGCCACAATTCCAGATTTGAAGCTTCTTCTTCCAAAAATTGCGCCTTCGAAAAACCACAAAAAGAAAATCCGAGTTCGGTAGCCTTTCTTTTGATGATTTCACCACGATAATTTTTCAGCGCATTACGATCGGACATGTGATAGGAAGTAATTGACTATTCACTCAAAACAACTCCCCGGATTTAAAACTTTTTAGTTTTCCCAGATGTTTATAAGCAAGTTCAGTCACCTGCCTTCCGCGTGGAGTTCGCATTAGAAAACCTTCCTGTATAAGGAATGGCTCGTAAACTTCTTCAATGGTTCCAGAATCTTCGCCAACAGCTGTTGCAATGGTGGTAAGCCCTACAGGTCCGCCATTGAATTTATCCAAAATGGTCAAAAGGATTTTGTTATCCATTTCATCCAAACCATACGTGTCAACATTCAATGCATTCAATGAAAATTGCGTAATGTCGAAGTTGATTGTTCCGTCCCCTTTTATTTGTGCAAAGTCGCGAACACGACGCAGCAACGCATTCGCAATTCGCGGTGTTCCACGACTTCTTCGAGCAATTTCATAGGCAGCATCTTCTTTTATTTCGATATTGAGAATTTCGGAACTGCGCTGGACAATGTCGGTGAGTGTTTTTGCATCGTAGTAAGATAGCCGGGCGTTGATACCGAATCTTGCACGCAACGGAGAAGTGAGCAATCCACTTCGTGTAGTTGCACCAACGAGTGTAAACGGATTCAATTTGATCTGAACCGAGCGTGCATTCGGACCTGTGTCGATCATCAGGTCGATGCAATAATCTTCCATCGCAGAATAAAGATATTCTTCCACCACGGGGCTCAATCGATGAATCTCATCGATAAAAAGAATGTCATTGTTTTCAAGATTCGTGAGTAAACCGGCTAAATCTGCGGGCTTGTCCAGCACAGGACCAGAAGTCGTTTTAATACTCACGCCCATTTCATTTGAGATGATATGCCCGAGTGTTGTTTTTCCCAGTCCCGGTGGGCCATGCAACAGGACATGGTCAAGCGCTTCACCTCTTAACTTCGCAGCCTGAACAAAAATCTGAAGGTTTTCGAGCACTTGTTTTTGGCCGGTAAAGTCATCAAATGATTTTGGCCTCAGGACCTTTTCCAGTTCCTTTTCACCGGAATTATCCGCTTCTTCTCTTATGTTGAATGCATCATTGCTCATGTTCACTATTCGTTTCTTCTTCCGTATACTTTTTGTACCGTTTAAAGAGTTCGTCAAATATCAGGCGAATACGCAGAACATAAACGGGCGATGTGAATTGCTGATCAATCTCTTTATTGTTTTTCAGCATAATCCGATAACCGATTCCTGCACCCAAACCCACCACATCAAAAAGTTTGTATTCAATCGTCATACCCGGCTCGTAAATCACCACGCGGCCAGAATGCACATTCTCCTTGCCTTGCAGACTTGTGTATCTCAAGAAACTACGACCAAATCCTATCTGAACAGGAACAGTTGCTTCCCATGGACCCTTTTTGTAGAAAGAGTATTCCAGAAATGGGGCTATATACCTGAGTTTGATTTCACTTTCAAAAACTTCATCCCCCACCTTCAGTGGTTCGGTAAACTTTGTTCCAATCCAATTGTATCCGATTCCGATCGTCAATGTTTTTCGGAAACTAAGTCCCGCTTTAATACCGAAGACCTTTGCACTTTTACCGGTAATAAAAGAATTGCGTGTGTCGAATTTCGCAGAAGGTACTGGCTTGTATCGGAACACATGCCGCAAGGAGTCGGAAAGGTTGATGGTCTGTGCATCTATCCTCAGCGTTGCAACACATTGTGAAATCAAAAACAAAAAAACATACCTGCCCATAGCATGGTGAAATTACTTCTCTGAAAAGTGTCACAAAGAGAAAAAAACAGAAATGATCAACATGCGCATAACAAAAAGGCAAGACAAATATTTGAAAAAGGCAAACAAGAAAAAACCCGCCGAAAATCAGCGGGTTTTATATTTTTTCAATAAATCAGGTTCGATACTAGTGTCCTACTTCCCCCGGTTTCAGCGGAACAACTTGCGGTACAAAGTCCTCCTCATGATCCGGGTTGCTGTAGTCATATGCCCAACGATGTACCTCTGGAAGCGCGCCAGGCCAGTTGCCGTGCATGTGCTTCACAGGAGTTGTCCATTCAAGTGTGTTTGAACCCCATGGATTTTGCGTGCTTGGTTGGCCATAAAAAATGCTGTGGAAGAAATTGAAGATGAAAAGCAATTGGGCTGTACCACCAATCAAAGCGAATACAGAAATAATTGGATTCAAATCCATCACCCACTGTAAAAATTCAAATTCCGAATAGTCGTAATAACGACGGGGAGCACCTGCCATTCCCACAAAGTGCATCGGGAAGAATACGCCGAATCCACAAACGAGTGTGAACCAGAAGTGAGCAAAACCCAACTTCGTATTCATCATTCGTCCAAACATTTTTGGGAACCAATGATAGACCCCGGCAAACATTCCGAAAATCGCGGACATACCCATTACGATGTGGAAGTGAGCGACGACGAAATACGTGTCATGTACATTCACATCAAGAGCTGAGTCAGCGAGGATAATTCCTGTCAATCCCCCTGTAACGAAAGTTGAAACAAGACCAATTGAAAAGAGCATTCCCGGAGTGAAGCGGATATTTCCCTGATAAAGCGTTGTGATGTAGTTAAACGCTTTTACAGCAGAAGGAATCGCAATCAACAAGGTCGTAAACACGAATACAGAACCGAGGAATGGATTCATTCCGGTCACGTACATGTGGTGACCCCAAACGATGAAAGACAAAAATCCGATAGCGAGGATTGAACCAACCATCGCTTTGTAACCAAAGATTGGTTTGCGGGAATTGGTTGCAATAATTTCTGAAGAAATACCGAGTGCAGGTAACAATACGATGTACACCTCCGGGTGACCAAGGAACCAGAACAAGTGTTGGAACAGAATAGGAGAACCGCCGGTTACATCGAGCGCTTCACCTTGAATGTAAATGTCAGAGAGATAAAATGCCGTACCAAAACTTCTATCCATCAAAAGCAATACGGCTGCTGATACCAATACAGGGAATGACAGCACACCGAGGATCGCAGTCACTAAAAGTGCCCACACTGTCAACGGAAGACGAGTCATTTTCATACCTTTTGTGCGTAGGTTGAGAATGGTAACGATATAGTTCAGACCACCAAGAAGTGACGAAGCAATGAAAAAGATCATAGAAATCAACCAAAGCGTCATACCTGTTCCAGATCCGGGCATTGCCTGTGGTAAAGCTGAAAGTGGCGGGTAAACAGTCCATCCGCCAGAGGCTGCGCCACCTTCCACAAATAATGAAGCAATCATGATCACGCTGGAGATCGCGAAAGCCCAATAAGAAAGCATATTCAAAAATCCGCTTGCCATATCACGGGCACCAATCTGAAGTGGGATCAACAGATTGGCAAACGTTCCCGACAATCCACCTGTCAATACAAAGAAGACCATGATGGTTCCGTGTATGGTAACAATGGCCATGTAGGCATTTTTGTCGAGTTGACCATCTGGCGCCCATTTATCACCAAGGAAAAAGTTCAGTATTTGAAATTTTTCACCTGGCCATCCGAGTTGGAGACGGAAAAAGATAGACAGCATCACAGCAACAATACCCATAAAGATGGCGGTAATCAAAAACTGCTTCGAGATCATTTTATGATCCTGAGAGAAGATGTATTTCGAAACCCATGACTCTACGTGATGATGAGCATGAGCGTGATCGTGTGCGTGATCGTGAGAAGATGTATTTTCGGTACTCATTGTTCTTTTCTTAATAGTTCTAACCTTTTAATGAGTCATGTTCATGACTTCGGCAGCAGCTGCAGGAGCGGCCACTACTTTAGATGTATCCGCTGGTGCCGGACTAACTTCCGGTACAAATTGCTTTTGGTTTTGTAACCATGCGGCATACACTTCCGGTGAATCAACAACCACAGTCATTTGCATATTGAAGTGAGCTGCACCACAAATTTTATTACATAATAGGATATAGTCAAATTCATCATTACCCAATTTCTCACGCATTTCCTTTGTGGTAATCGTTGGAGTCATTTTGAATCTGGTCGGCACACCCGGAACTGTATTCATCTGAGCCCGGAAGTGCGGCATGTAAGCCGAGTGAAGAACGTCCTGTGATCTGAAAACAAACTCAATTTCTTTTCCGAGAGGAATATGCATTTCACCTTTTACCAATTTGTCGTCGAGACCAGCATCCCAATCGCTGATACCGGCCGGGGTTTTGTATTCGCCAATATCCAGAATTCTTTGTTTATGTCTTTCGAGGCGATAAATTTTATCATTCAGCGTTTCGATATAACTCTCAGGCATTACAGGAACTTTAGAATTATCTTCCAGCTGTTTCTTGATACCTTCAATTTCAGCATCGATCTCGTCAAGCTTCGCTTGTACCTTTTCTTTTGTAACAATACCCATAGCATTGTCTGTGCTGATGAGATTGTAGTTGGCTGCGCCGAAAGCGTTGTTATCACCGGGATAGCGTGCCGTCCAGTCGAATTGTTTTGAATAGATTTCAACCAGCATCGCATCAGGTGAAGCGGGGCCAGTGATTTTATTCCAAGTGATCAATCCGAACACAATGATGAAGGCCATTGATACACCGGGAATCAATGTCCAGATCATTTCAAGCTTATTATCATGCAGGATAAATTTCGCTTTTCTGTCTTTTCTGTAGTAGTACTTCCATGAAACGAGGAACAACATCGCGTTCATTATGAAGAACATGATGGTGATCATCCAGAGATTCACGCTCATCAGCCAGTCAACATCTTTTCCGTGTTCCGAAGCTGGTTCAGGGAGATAGTTGCCATATCGCACATAAAGTACAATGGTTCCAATGAAAAAAACCAGCATCCAAACGAGCATCAGATTCGCCTGCAACTTATTGTCGGCAGGAGTGATGTCCTCTTCTTTTGATTTGCGCAAAGCGCGCGTGAATTCGTAGACCTTAGTCAGTTGAACAATCGCGATGATTGCTAAAACAATAACCAGTATTACCAGAAGTTTCATTTCTCTTTACTTGTTTACTTCGATTCGATGAATACGCAAAATCTTAAATTTGATGGTTTTCGCTTTCGTTGAGGTAGGGGTGATTGATCGGAATCATCCTAGCTTTTGAAAGTGCACGGGTTACTACCATAATAAATAATCCCAGGAAACCGAGGAACATTCCAATTTCAAACCACCATGCAAAGGTGATGTGATGAACATTTTCACCTACACCCCACAACAAGTGACCGTGAACTGTACCTGGCACTACCGCCATGTATAAATCCAGGAAGTGTGTGATGAAAATAATTGCACCAACGCGGCGGAGATATTTCACGTTTCTTTTTGCATCACGTGCGATCAAAGTATAAAATGGAATTGCGAAGTTGCAGAAGAAGATGGCCCACATTCCAATCATGTAATGATCATAACGTTCTTTAAAATAAGTTACTTCCTCGGGAATATCAGAATACCAGATCAGCATGTACTGACAAAACCATAGGTAACTCCACAACATGCTCACTGCAAATACCCATTTTCCCAAATCATGAATATGCGAGTCATTTACTTTAGTCAAATAACCAAGATCCTTCAGCCACAGCACGAATAGTGTAGCGAAAATCATACAAGTCACCCACATTCCGGAGAAGATATACCAACCATACATGGTAGAGTACCAGTGGGTGTCGATGCTCATCAACCAATCCCAGGCGATGGTTGAACTGAATACTGCGAAAAACACGAGGAACAAAGCGCCTCTTCTATATTGTTTCAGGTGAAGTTCAAGACTTGGTGCTTCATCTTCCTGCAACGACCATTTTCTAAAATATCTCGCGAAAACGATAAAGACTGTTCCATAAATAATCACACGCAACCAGAAAAACCAGCTCGAAAGGAATGGCATTTTTCCAGCGATGATGGAGTCATAAGATGGGCTGTTTGGATCAACTACTTCAGGATCCATCCAATGATAAAGATGATGAATGTGAAACTGTCCTGCGAGTAAAACTAAAACAATGACTGCGAAACCCCATGGGATATAGGCAAACATAGCTTCAAAAACCCTTTTCAATTGTGCAGTCCAGGCAACTTCAGCGGCATATTGTACACAATAAAAGAACAACGCCCCTAATGAAATGGCGAAGAAGAAGAATCCACAGATGAGAAGGTTCGCCCACCAGTATTGATGATGATCTGTTTTGTCAAAAAACCATCCGGTGAGAGCAGCAATTGCTCCAACCACCATAAGCACCATAGACCATGTCTTTGTCTTCGATGGAATTTGAAAATGAAGTTTATCGTGTGCCATATTGGTCAATCGGGCAATTTTGTTAATCTGAATATTATTGTTTCTTGGTAGTGTCAGCGGGAGCTTCAGCAGCAGCAGCAGAAACTATAAGCATATCATTGGCGTCAAACTCTGGTTCCGTGATTCCCTTTTGCAAAAGCTTCACATATTCTATAACCTGCCATCTTTCGAATTGGTTCAACTGAGAAGCATGCTGACCCATCAAACCCTTTCCATAAGAGAGAGTATGGAACATTTTTCCTTCTGAGAGATCCTTTAGCTTCCCGGCATAATCAGGAATACCTTGAATATGTCCATTTTTGGAAATGGCTCCATCTCCATGCCCAGCCTCACCGTGACAATGTGTACACATCAGGGTATAGATTTCTTTACCGCGCAATACGTTCTTCTTAGTGCTCGTCATCGGACTATGAACTTCAGTAGCCGATCTTTCATAATCCTCAGGAGTATTGTTGAGAGGATAAGGCATTATATAAGGAAGCATCTCAGCTTTTCCGTAAGGAATTGTTCCTGCAACAGGTATTCTTGACAATTTGGAAACAACACCCGCCTCACGCTTCTGGTTTTCTGTCCAGTCCATGTGTTTGTTGTTCCCATAGTCAATGTAAGCTTCCAACGCAGGAGAGCGATACATATCCGGCATATACTCAACACCCGGAGAATTCGGATCCTCTTTGCACGACGACAATGCCAGCACTGCCATGCATACCATTCCGAAAATATAATTGCGACGAATCTTCATCTCAGTAGTCTTTTATGCTAAGTTCATAAACATCAGTTGCACGAATCATCGATTCAATATGTTGAACGGACTGATGATTTTCTTCTGTAGTAATTTCAATGACGAATTTGTCATCGGTAGTTCTTGGATCAGGATTCGTAGCAGGCATTCCCGGAAGCGTACCATTTCTCAATAAATAGGTAATCACCATTCCGTGAGCACCGCAGAATACAGAAAACTCGAACATGACCGGAACGAACGCAGGAGCGTTTTCTATCCAGGTAAAGTTTGGTTTACCACCTATATTCCAATCCCAATCGCTTACCATAAAATACCACGTACCCAGAATTGAAAGAATGGTTCCGGTGCATGCGTAGAGAAACGAACAGATTGCCAGACGAGTTCTTTTCACTCCGATCACAGGATCCAATCCGTGAATAGGAAATGGTGAAAAAACATCTTTTACCTGGAGACCTTGCGCAACGAGCGTACGGGCGGCTTCCAGTAGCTTCTGGTCGTCGTCGTACATCACGTGGAAAACTTTGTTAGCCATAGTATCCTTGCTGTTATAATTGCTTAATGCTTGTTTTCGTTTTTATAACTTTCACCGGAAAGTTTCAGGATGGTCTTCAATTCGTTCAATGCCAACACAGGG
>JANOVT010000133.1:0-3424 GCA_031417525.1 Flavobacteriales bacterium
GGTATTGGTCATAAATGATTCATGTAGGTAAGTGGATGGGTAATTTTGACTTGTGCTTTTTTCATAGGAACATGATCCAAAACAAACTACTAGATTATATTTGAGGTAAATTCCTTCATCATGAAAAACATCTTTCTTATAGTGCTTCTCCTATTTTGCTGTGATGCTTTATCTCAGACTCGAGAAGAAGTTAAGGCTTCATTTATGACAAAACCCACCATAGAAGGCATAAGAAAGACACATCCCAATGCATGTTATTTTTATGCCTCGGCAAGTGATTATTATGCTAACAAACCTTCAGAAAATATCGAGTGGGTGCCATACAGCTATTCAATGATACTTGGCTCAACAAAAATCGAAATGATCCGGGACGGAAAATCTGAGAAGACAAAATTGAATAGTACAGGTTTTGACTGGATGTCGAATGAAAGAGGCATGTTGATGAGAAAGTATCAAGATGAATTTTACATTGTCGCATTAAACGGACCTTTGTGCTATTATGTACAGTATCAGTTTGGTGATATTTCCATCATTGATGAAAATAATTATTACGCATCGTTGAGCAGCCCGGATAATAAATTTTTCTCTTTCTATTCTGAGACTTTTGATGGCGATCTCATCAAAATGAGTGACAAAGCATTCAAAGTTTACCTCGAAAAATACAATTTGAATGATCAATATGAAGCAGATAAAATTAAGCGTGAAAAGAAAGACTCAGTGAATGACTATCACTCGAAAGAAATTAATAAACTCTTGAAGTACATGAAGTTGATCAATGCTAAAATAGCCGAAGACAAGAAATAATGTCTAACTCTTCTCTTCTAACATTTTTTTCATCGCAAACATTTCATCCCTTAGTCGGGCAGCCTCCATAAAGTCCATGTCACGTGCGGCTTTCTCCATCTTTTTCTTCGTGTCTTCCATTGCCTTGGTGAGCTGCGGTTTAGACAGATACTGCATCACTGGATCAGCAGCTATTCCCTGCTGATGTTCTTCTTCGCTGTAGTATTTTTTTCGTTGATCGATCATGCCACTTTGTTCGAAAATAGTTGCGTGACCTTTCTTGATTTGGGTCGGAACAATTCCATTCTCTTCATTATAGATCACTTGCTTTTCGCGACGTCTGCTTGTCTCATCGATCGTCTGTTGCATGCTATCTGTGATTTTGTCAGCATACATGATGACACGGCCATTAATATTTCGCGCTGCCCTGCCTGCTGTCTGCGTTAAGGAGCGATTACTTCTTAAAAAACCTTCCTTGTCCGCATCCATGATGGCCACCAGAGAAACCTCCGGTAGGTCAAGTCCTTCACGTAAAAGATTCACACCAACTAACACATCAAATTTTCCTTCACGGAGATCCCGTAATATTTCCACTCTGTCCAGAGTCTGTACTTCGCTGTGAATATACCGGCAAGCAATATTGAGTTTGTCCAGGTATTTGGCAAGCTCTTCAGCCATGCGTTTGGTGAGAGTGGTTACTAATACCCGTTCCTTCTTTTCTATGTTCGCTCTGATTTCTCCAATCAAATCATCAATCTGATTGAGTGATGGCCTCACTTCGATTGGCGGATCCAACAAGCCTGTAGGACGAACGACTTGTTCCACCAACACGCCTTCACATTTATTCAATTCATAATCGGCAGGGGTTGCGCTCACATAGATTACTTGTCTTTGCATTCCTTCCCACTCCTGAAAAGTCAACGGTCGATTGTCCATTGCGCTGGCGAGTCGAAAACCATAATCAACAAGATTCACTTTACGCGAACGGTCACCACCATACATCGCGCCCACTTGTGAAACAGTTACGTGGCTTTCATCGATGATCATCAAATAATCATCCGGGAAATAGTCAAGCAAACAGAAAGGACGCTGACCCGGTTGCCGCTGATCAAAGTACCGCGAGTAATTTTCAATGCCGGAACAATATCCAAGTTCCTTCATCATTTCGACATCATAGTTTACGCGCTCTTCCAGTCTTTTTGCTTCGATAAACTTGCCTGCTTCTTCAAATGATTTTACCTGCTTCGCCATTTCCTGTTGTATTTCCCAGATCGCCTCATTCATTGTCGCTCGAGAAGTGACAAAAAGATTAGCAGGATATATTGAAATCGTTTCGAACGACATCAGTTTTTTACCGGTGTCCGGTGTGATTGATTCAATCCTTTCAATTTCATTTCCAAAAAAAGTAACACGTATGGCATAATCAGCATAGGCCAGATAAACATCCACAGTATCGCCTTGCACTCTGAATGTACCTCTGGTGAACTCATTACGCGTGCGGCTATACAACGAATCGACCAGGCGATGTAAAAAACCTTGACGACTCATTGCTTCTCCTTTTCTCAGAGGGATAACACTTTTGTGAAATTCAGTTGGATTGCCGATACCATATATGCACGAAATACTTGCTATGACGATTACATCACGTCTTCCACTCAGCAGCGCGCTCGTTGCAGCAAGACGAAGTTTCTCAATTTCGTCATTGATATTCAAATCCTTTTCGATATACACACCTGTAGTTGGAAGATAGGCTTCCGGCTGGTAGTAGTCATAGTAACTCACAAAATACTCCACCAAATTTTCCGGAAAGAACTGTTTAAACTCAGAGTACAGCTGTGCAGCGAGGGTTTTATTATGACTCAAAATCAACGCCGGTCTTTGAGTTTGTGCAAGGACATTGGCGATAGTAAAAGTTTTACCTGAACCGGTCACACCCAACAACGTCTGGTACTTATCACCTCGCAGCACGCCTTCAGTTAATTCCTTGATAGCTGTGGGTTGATCTCCGCTCGGGGTATAGTCTGATGTGAGATTGAGTTGCATGGTGCAAATTAAGTAATAGTTTTACGCTTATGAAAGATTGCAATTTTCAATTCAGTCATCGATGTTGACTTTCAAAAAATAAAGAGAAGAACTCAACTATGGAATTGACAATTAATACACCTGCTCTGCTATTTCCGGCAATCAGCTTGATCATGCTCGCCTACACGAATCGCTTTTTGGCCCTTGCAAATGTTGTTCGCAATCTTCATGACAGATATAATAACAGAACAGAATTGGAAAAAATCAACATTCATCTTCAGATCAAAAATTTGAAAATGAGGATTCGCATCGTGAAAAACATGCAGATTCTTGGCGTGATGAGTATACTCCTGTCCATCATCAGCACGTATTTTATCTACATCGAAAATCAATCCGCAGCTCATTTTGCATTCGCATTCTCGCTTGTCTTTTTCCTTATATCATTAGTTCTTTCATTGATTGAGCTCATACATAGCACTAAATGCGTCTACTTGTCCGTACACCAAATTTAGCAGAACGTAAATAGGTTATAATCAGGGGGTGTAGAGTTGCTAAAAATATAGCAACATGAAGATCGTAGAATTTTTCAAACATTTCCCTGATGAAGCAGCGTGCAAGT
>JANOVT010000134.1:0-8103 GCA_031417525.1 Flavobacteriales bacterium
AAAAAACCCCTCACCTGTGATACAAAACTCACGATCGCGTGTGGTTCAATCACAAAAATGAAAACGATACCGAACAGCGCCCCCCAGATGTGCGCATCGTGTGCGATATTGGTTTTGCCACTGCGATTCATTACATGTTCAAAAATGAAGAATACCAGAACTCCCACAAATGCCGGCATCGGAATAAACAAAATTCCAATCCAATGCAGCGGATTCAAGATCATATAAGCCATCAGAATGGCACTGACAGCTCCGCTGGCGCCTACAGAATTGTAACCATAATTATCGCTCTGTTTTCTGAGGGAAGGCAATGTCGCGACGGCGGCACCGAGTGCGTACAACAACACAAAATACAATGAGCCCTGATTCATTCCCCATCTTCCCTTGAAATACGTTTCCAGGATCATTCCAAAAGAATAAAACACATACATATTCAATGCGAGGTGAATAAAATCTGCATGAATCAAAGCATGCGAAAAAATCCGATAGTACTCGCCATTGTGTTTGACGCGATAGGGATTGTTCAGCAGTTTTTCAAACAAAGCCGAATTTTGAAACGCCCGCCAGGAAACAAAAATGGTTCCGATCAGGATGATGAAGGTGATAGGTGTCGTGTATAGCATATTTCTCAACTTGAATGGTCAGCAACAATGAGCCAATGGCCATTCATTTTTTTCCATAAAAGGGTGTAATGACCGGAAAGTGTGTCCGCCGTTCGAAAGAGTTCAAATTTACCAATGACAAATGCATTGGTGGAATCCATCACATCGATCATCAGATTGGTAAACTTCAAGGTTCCCATGGCGGCTTTGTCCGGGTAACTCTTCTTGTAATTGTCAAGCGTGGTTTGCCAGCCGTAATTGAGACCACGACTCCCGACAAATTTCAATGAATCATGGTTCCAGTAATGAAGCATAAATCCGGGGAAATCATTTTCATTCCAACTCACCTGTTGCTCGTGCATCAGGCTTTCAATTTTTGCAGCTTGTGGTTGGGGATCAAATTTTTCGACTTGTTTTTTTTCGCATGAAAAAAAGATCAGGGAAAACAAACAGGTGAAAAGGACAGAATTGAAAAATGGTGTTGGCTTCATAGTAATCTCAGATGCGTCCCAAATGTAGCAGTTCCGCTTCATTCCAACTTAAAACTTCTTTTTCCAATCGTTCACGCATGTTCATCGTTACCAGGAATTCGATGTTGCAGTTATCCGAAAAATCTGAAGCCACTTTTTCCATCTGGATTTCTTTGAGGAATTTCATTACGACCGGCATGTCCGCGTGCACAAAGGTTAATTTGAAATGGTCTGTCACAGGCTTCTCCACAATGGTCGCCGCTTCCAACGCGAGTTTCGAAACGGTTTTGTATGCATCAATGAGTCCGCCCGTGCCGAGTTTGGTACCACCGAAATACCGCACCACAGCGATGAGCACATTCGTAAGATCGAAGGAAAGAATTTGACCGTAAATGGGTTTACCAGCAGTCCCGGAAGGTTCACCGTCATCATTTATTCTATGTCTGTTTTTATCCCAACCCAGACGCCAGGCATAACAAACATGTGTGGCGTTGTGGTGTTCTTTCCAAAGCTGATCGATGTGTGCTTTGACTTCTTCTTCCGACTTGACGTGATACACAAAAGCAAGATGTTTGCTCGCAGACACGCGGTATTGCGCCTCAGAATTTCCTTCGACTGTTTTGTAAAAATCGGCAGCCAATTATGAAATCGGATTCATCATCACGCTGAAAACAGTGATGCTGTTCGGGTCACGATCATAGTACAATTTATCCAACGAACCGAGAATATTCTTCGCACGGAAATATGAAGTGTGCAATGCATTCTCGCCTTTGAGGGTCCACTGAATGGTGAAACTGCTTTCTTCTTCCTTGTAGCCCTTCACATACTCGAGCATGTTTTTTAGCGCATCTACTTTGGTAACGCCTTCACACGAGTGAAAGAGAAAACTCTGGTTGTGCTGCGGATTGACAGTGATCAGACGCAGCACCACATAACGTGTGTGTTCTTCAAAATTGAAAATGAGACTGTTTTGTCCCATGCCAATGTATTTGCCGATCTCCGACTGGAGATTGGCGATTTCGATGTTTTTGTCGACGGTCATTTCGAGGCAAAGCTAACAATTTCGGGAGTGAATTTCATTTCGCGCCGAGATGCGCCGAGGAGCCGAGATTCGGAGAGAATTTCGGAATAATTCCATGAACCAGAATATGGTGTTTTCATGCGAAACCAAGAGAATAATTCTTTGCTCCTATCCTATTTCAATACAAATGATTTTCCCATGACTCACAATTCCGAACCTCACACCTTCTTTATAAATACCGACAATTTTTTCAGGATCGAAGGCTGCCCTGTCTTCATTTGTCAATTTCACATCAAACACTTCCTGGATTCCTTCTCCAATGTGTGCGACATAAATACGTGTCGGATCGTAGGTTTTTTTTTCTGTATAGAAAATTGACCATTCGCTTCCGTCCTGATCGTAATAATAAAGAAGTTTACTTCCGCCTCCACTTCTGTCTGACTCCTGATATCCATGAAGAACATGTCGATACTCGTTGGTGCACTGGTTATACCATTCGATGTAATGGTGATCGTCATTGGATCGATGCCACAGACATCGATCAGCAGACGGTGTATGAATGACGTTGATGAAACCGGACGTATCGATATCTGGATTGAAATCCACAGCCAATTCCAGCTCACCATTTTTCATTTGATAGACGACCATTTGTTGCATCGTGCCGTGTGAAAAATCAAAACGGCTGTCAGCGAATCGAAATGGTTTTGAGGAATTCGTGGCATTTTTATCCTGAGGATTTGTAGTGAAAATGAAAATGCTGTCGCTACGAACTTCAATATTTCGAAACTTCCATCCGAAAGGAGGAAGGATATTTTCGTATTGATCAATTGATCTGGTAATACTGTATCTCTGCCAAGACCAATGAATGTGAGATGAAGCGATATATCCGAGATAACCAATCACAGGTCCATAAGGAATAAGTAATAAAACAACATTCCACAGGACAAATTTTCTGAAGCTTTTATGTTGGATGATATCAGTAATTATTCTGTGTGTCCACCAGATCACACCAACAAATAGAACAAAACAAAAAGCCATCATAATGGCAATGGCATCGTCAAATCCGCTCCAGCCAACTGCCGAATAACTCGGATTGAATTGATAATAACACCAGACGAGTCCGCCTGCTGCAAAGGCAGCTAAGCCGACCAAGATCAATGATAAAAAATGTTGAAAGACACGAAACTTTCTTGGAATCTTCATTTGACAATAAAAGCGGGATTCACTAATATATTTTATTTGAAGAAAGAATTTCGGCCTAACTCTAACTACTCAATGAAAAGTTTTCTACAATACAAAACGAAAATCAGGATTTCAGGCAGTCACTTCGCCTCACCCTCTCCTCATTCTCGTTTTCATTCTCATTCTGAAAAACTCTCCGAATCTCGGCTCCTCGGCGCATCTCGGCGAGAAACGAAATTCTAACCTCAACTCGCAATCTCGAACTTGAATTTGCGCCCCTTCAATTTTTCCTCCCGAATATTCTTCAACACACCATCCATCTTATCACTCTTGACTGCAGCAAACGACATGCGGTCAAGCACTTCCACGAGACCTAATTCTTCTTTGACAAGTTTGCCTTTTTGTAACAACATGCCCACAATATCAATTTTATTGATCTTATCTTTTTTGCCGGCGCTGATGTAAAGTGTCTTCCAAGCCGGTTTGCCAGGAATAATTGCTTTGTCCGGCAATACTTCGACAACTGGTTTTTCACTGATAAAAGAAGGAATGTGTTCTGTATTGGATAAAAGGATATATGAAGTTCCGGTCGCTTTCATTCTGGCTGTGCGACCATTGCGATGTGTAAAAACTTCGCGCGTGACTGGCAATTGATAGTGCACCACAGCCTCGATCTCCGGAATATCCAATCCGCGGGAGGCGAGATCGGTTGTAATGAGGAGTCGAAGCGTTCCATTGCGGAATTTGATCAAGGTGCGTTCGCGATCTTCCTGATCCATGCCGCCATGAAAAACACCATGAACAATTCCTTTTTCTGCCAATAGCTCTCCCACCCGATCAACGGCTTCGCGATGATTGCAAAAAACAAGGGTAGATTTTTCTCCGATAAAACAAACTAACCTGAACAACAATTGCAATTTGTCCTGATCGGATGCTTGAATGTATTTCAACGTGAGTTCTGTCGATACCTGAGAACCTTCAGCCAAAAAATTCAGCACCTGTGGCTTCTTCACGCCAGTGAAATCGGGTAATTCTGCCATATTGGTGGCCGAGATCAACAAGGTTCGTTTCCGGTTCACCAATGTTTGAATAATCGTCGACATTTCATCTTTAAAACCAAACTCGAGGGATTTATCAAATTCATCAAGCACAAGAGTTTGAATTTTCGTCGGATCCACGTTTTTCAATCGAATATGATATGCAACACGACCCGGAGTGCCGACCAATACAGCAGGCGGATGACTGAGGTTGTTTTTTTCAATTCTGTTCGCATGTCCACCATAACATGCATTGATTTTGAAACCCGTGCTCATTTGTTTGAATACTTGTTCGATCTGAATGGCCAATTCGCGCGAAGGCACAAGGATCAGGCATTGAACACCTTCTTTGTTTTTGTCTAGTTTCGTGAACACAGGTAACAAAAAAGCGAGTGTTTTTCCTGAACCTGTGGGTGAAAGGAGTAGAATTTCTTTTGCATTTTCCGCTGCATCGATCGTTGCAAGCTGCATCTTATTGAGCTCAGCTATCTTTAAACTGGTGAGGATTTTTTCGAACATAATTGGAGTGTGAAAGGTAGTGCAAGAGAAATACGAGGAATATTTATAAAGTCGCAGCTATAAAATCCACAGCTCTATCTGCGGAATCTGAGTTTAAGATTAGAGGTGAGAAGTGAGAGGTGAGAAAATTCCATAGTTCCTCTCTCTCTTCTCGCCTCTCACTTCTCGCTTCTCCCATCCAAAATACCAAACTCGGAATTGCTACTGATATACTCCGGAATCATCGCTTTCAGTTTGCGGACGATTTTTTCATTGTTCTGCTCATCGAAGAGTGCAATGAGTTCTTCAATATCGCTGCACACCTGATCGTATGCATACTCGCGCGTTTTTGCGCGAAGAATTTTTTTATGATGGGTGGGCATTGCATTTTCCTGAGCGCTTAATACTTCTTCAAAAAGTTTTTCACCCGGACGCAAACCTGTAAATACTATTTCAATGTCCTTGCCCAATTCCAATCCCGAAAGTTTAATCATGTTTTTAGCAAGGTCAATTACCTTCACACTATCACCCATATCGAATGCATAGATCTCTCCGCCTTCGCTCATGGCGCCCGCTTCCAGAACCAACTGCACTGCTTCAGGTATCGTCATAAAAAAACGAGTCACGTCAGCATGTGTGACAGTCAATGGTCCACCATCTTCAATTTGTTTTCTGAAAATAGGAATAACAGAACCATTTGAGCCGAGCACATTTCCAAATCGGGTCGTTACATAAGAAGTCTTGGACTGGTGGTCTTTCGCCTGCACATAAATTTCCGCGGCGCGTTTTGTTGCTCCCATCACACTCGTCGGATTCACTGCTTTGTCGGTGCTGATAAGAACAAATTTTTCTACGCCAAATTCATCTGCCAGATCCGCCATGATTTTTGTGCCTTGCACATTTGCCAGCACCGCTTCACTCGGATTACTTTCCATTAAGGGAACATGCTTGTATGCAGCTGCGTGGTAGACAAGTTGAGGTTTGAAATAATTCATCATGCGTCGCATGCGATCTGCCTGACGCACATCACCAAGAACTACTTCAAATTTTCCTGCATACCCCGCGAGCAAAAGTTCATTCTCTAACTGGAACACCGGCGTTTCTGCCTGATCAAGTATCACCACCAATTTTGGATCGTAAGCCAACACCTGCCTCACCAATTCTCCGCCAATGCTGCCAGCGGCACCTGTCACCAGAATTGTTTTGTCGCGAACTTGTGCACTTACCGGTGCACTATCAAGTTTGATCGTATCCCGACCAAGCAAATCCTCAATTCGGATGTCACGGATTTGACGCACACTCAGCTCACCACCTATCCATTGCTTCACTGGCGGAATATTGGAAACTCTCACATTCGCTGCCAGCGCTTTGTTGATGAAGTCCGCCTTCTTCTTTTTATCGAGTGCCGGAATCGCAATGATGACTTCATCCACTTTTCCGGAAGAATACAATTCGTCGAGTTTGTTTAATGGCAAAATTTCAGCTCCTTCCATGGTCTTGCCACTCTTGCGCGGATCATCATCAATAAATGCAAATACTTCCATGCCTGATCTCGAATCACGATCGATGGCGCGTTTGGTGATCAATCCGCTTTCACCTGCTCCATAGATGACAGCTCGTTTGCGCACTTTATCGGGAGTTTTTAATTCCATGTAAATCACTTTTACAGCAATGCGACTCACCACCATCGCAAACAATGTGAGCAAATACTCGAGAATGACGATGGAATACGGAATGAAATATTGCTGATCATAAAAATGAAAACGCACCTGATTGATGATGGCGAAAAACACACTACCCGCTGTTAGAACAAAAAAGATCCGAACGGTATCCTGCGAACTAGTATAGCGAATAATTCCCGCATATGTTTTTCCAAGATAAAATGACAATACCCGGACTGCAAGAAGAATTGGCAAAAACGAAAGAGCCAAATCAATCTCATTGCGTGGAGGCGAAAACTCAAAACGAACGAGGTACGCCATGATGTAGGCCACCAGACAGATGGTTATATCAATCAGGAAGATGATCCAGCGGGGAGTATTCTTTTTGGGTAAAAACACGCCGCAAGATATATCTGTTCAAAGTTCAAAGTTTGAAGTTCAGAGTTCACGGAAGTTTTTCCTATTCCGGAGATTTGATTTGAAATTCAAAATGGATACGTCATTCTGAAGATCTGCGGTGACTTTTCGTTCTTCAATCACGTAGGTCAATACTCAATAAACACCAAATTTTAGAGATGCAAATGAATCTGACGACTAAAAAGAAGAACCGCCAAAAACCAAGGTTCGTGCAACTATGAACTATAAACTATTACGCCCTTACGAGTTTTTTATACTTCAAACGATGAGGTGTTGTATCACCCAGACGCTTCTTTTTATTTTCTTCATATTCGCTAAAATCACCCTCGAAGTAATAAACCTGAGAGTCGCCTTCGAATGCGAGGATGTGGGTACAAATTCTATCGAGGAACCAACGGTCGTGAGAAATTACCACCGCACATCCGGCGAAACTTTGGATTCCTTCTTCCAATGCACGCAGTGTATTCACGTCAATATCATTTGTAGGCTCATCCAGCAGCAATACGTTAGCTTCGGTTTTAAGAGTCATTGCAAGATGCAATCGATTGCGTTCACCACCGGAAAGAATTCCACATTTTTTTTGCTGATCAGAACCTGCAAAATTAAATTTACTGCAATAGGCTCGTGAGTTGATTGTCTGGCCACCGATGTCGATGACTTCGTTGCCACCACTGATTACTTCATAGACCGATTTTTCATTATCTATGTCGCCGTGAGTCTGATCGACGTATCCGATTTTGACTGTGTCGCCTATTTTAATAGAACCGGCATCCGGTTGATCTTCATTCATAATCATGCGAAACAAAGTTGTTTTACCCGCTCCGTTTGGACCTATCACACCTACAATTCCCGCCGGTGGTAATTTGAATGAAAGATTTTCGATGAGAATTTTTTCTTCAAACCCTTTCGACACATTCATGAATTCAATGACATCCGCACCAAGACGCGGACCATTCGGAATCGGGATTTCCAGTTTCGCTTCTTTCTCTCTTTCACCTTCGCTCATCATCTTATCGTAATTCTGAAGACGTGCTTTGTTCTTGGATTGACGACCTTTTGGATTGGTACGCACCCACTCCAACTCACGCTCGAGAATTTTTCTTCTTTTGCTTTCACCTTTTTCTTCCTGTGCAAGACGTTTTGCCTTTTGCTCCAACCAGGAAGAATAATTTCCCTGATATGGAATGCCTTCACCGCGATCCAATTCCAAAATCC